>JAXDAS010000054.1:0-4031 GCA_034679605.1 Microcaldota archaeon | reverse complement strand
TGGGCGTGAAAAAGGTGAAGGAGATGATTGGATGAAAAAAGAACTGATGTTTGGAGCATCCCTTTTCATCATTCTCTCAGGATGCATGTATTTCGGCCCGGGAGAATCCCAACAGATAGGGGAAAAGACCTATTACGGGAACAACAACTGCCTCTTCAACGAGCAGGGGTTCGACTGCGGCGCCACGCGCGCCTTCACCGACAACGGCAGGACTTATCTGGACATGAGATTAATCAACAGGCACGGGAGGCCGCTCACAATAAAGAGAATCTCATGCGTCTACGGGCCTGACGAAAACGCGTTCAGCCACTCCTACCAGGTGGAGGCCGCCATGGTGGACGGCCAGAAATACGAGAACAAGGACCTCGCCTGCGTGGATTCCACAGGGAACTACGCGCCCGCGTATCCGGAATTCCGCGGAAAATTGATTATATGGTACAATTACCCGGACGATTTGGATCAGGGCGTCCCGCGCATCGCTTCCGCGAGCATGCTCAGCTCGTAGCTTCCAAATCCTTCTTCGCCGTTTTCTTCCTTTTCGCAGAAGCGGCCTTCCTCGGCTTCTTTCCCTTGGTTTTCTCCCCAGTTTCCCCTTCTCCAGCCGCCTTCTCCCCCCTCTTCTTGCCCCAGTTCGCCTTGCTCTTGCAGTCCACAACCAGGCACATCTCGTAGGAGCGGCCCTTCCCGCGTATCTTCGCCATCGGCCCGCCGCACTCCTTGCATAATTTCTCTATCAGCACCGGGTAGCCCATCCTGGGCAACGGATAAGCATTTCTGCAGTCCGGGTAGCCCGTGCAGCCCGCGAACTGGCTCCCCGTTTTCATTCTAATAACTCGCAAGGGCTTTCCGCATTTGGGGCAAATCGCCTTCGCGGATTCCGCCTCGGTCTGTTTTACGGAAGCAAGCAATTCCTTCCCTATCTTCTCCTCATTCCTCTTGAAATCATCCAGTATCTGTATGAGTATCTCCTTCCCCTCCTCTATCACCAATTCCTTGCCCATCCTCCCCGCGACCACCATCTCCATGTCGTCCTCAAGCTTGCGGGTGAGCTTCTCATCCAGTATCTTGGGGGAATAGGTGCCCAAAACCTCCCATACGCGCATTCCGAAAGGAGAGACCTCTATGCTCCTGCCCTCCGCATACCCACGTTTGAATAGGGTATCCACAATCACCGAGCGCGTCGCCTTCGTGCCAAGGTGCTTCTTCTCCAATTCCGAGATGATGCTCGCGGGCGAATACCTGTTCGGCGGCTTCGTCTTCTTCTTCTCATTCTTTTTCTCTTCTATTGGAGTGCTCTCCCCGTTCGTGAAGGGCGCGACCGCCTTCTCCTTGTTTTTGTAATACGGGTAGAATTCTATCCATCCCTTCTCCACAATCTGCGAGCCGTTCGCGTCGAAGCCCTCCCCGCCCGCGCGCGCCTTAATTTTCGTAACCGCTATCTTCGCAGGCGGCGCAAAGCAGGACAGGAACCTCCTCACAATCAAATCATACAATTTCTTCTCCTGCTCGCTCAATTTGCCCGGCTGCATCCCGGTCGGATGGATTGCAGGGTGCGCGGGGTCCTCCTTCTTCCCTTCCCTGGGCCTGAACCATTTTTTCTCCAGTAGCATTTTCGCGTGCGCCGCGTAGTCGGCGTTCGCCGAAATCTTTTCAATTATCCTTGCCAGCCCCAGTTTCGCGGGAAGTTTCTGCGAAGATGTCCTCGGATAGGAAATCAACGACCCCTCATACAACGTCTGCGCGAGCGCAAGCGTGAGCGCGGGAGGGAACCCGAACGCACCGTATGCCTCCAATTGAAGGGAAGTGAGGTCAAACGGCGGGTATGCCCACGCCTCCACTTCTTTTTTCTCCACATTCTCTATCGTTGCGGGCATCCCCTTCGCCATTTTAGAATAAACAGCATCAGCCTTCGCCTGCTCCATGAACCTCCCCAGCTCATGCAGGAACTCCGTCCCCTTCAGCCAGATGCGCACCTCCCAGTAATCCTGCGGAATAAACGCCCCAATCTCCCTCTCCCTCTTCGCAAGGATGTCCAATGCGGGCCCCTGCACCCTCCCTATGCTCATGGTGCGGAACCCCCCGGCTTTTTTCAGCGCGGTCATGAGCGCCCGGGAAAGATTTATGCCGTAATACCAGTCCAGCACATGCCGTGCCTCGCCCGCGAACGCGTTGTTGAAATCTATGCTCCCTTCCCTGTTCTCGAACGAGTCCTGCAATTCCGAAGGAACCAGGGACGAGAACTTCATCCTGCCCCCGTTCTCGCCTCCATAGCAGAAGCGATAAACATTGTATCCAATCAGCGACCCTTCAATATCGTAGTCGCAGGCCACCGTCACCCTGTCCGCCTTCTTCCCCAGGGCCTGCAAAGCTTCCGTATAATCCCTTGTATAGTAGGAGAATTTGCTTATTTGATAAGAGGGCTTCCACTCCACATCAAACACGGGATAAGAGTGGCTCTTCCTCACTTCCGAAAGGTTGAACAGGTGCCCAACAGCAGGAGCAACCGCATACTCCCTCCCATCCTTGGTAATCTCATAGTAGCGGACCTTTCCGCGGCTCTTCTGCGCCATCTCCCCGCCGATGGCTTTAGCGATGGTGTAGGCCACCTTCGGCTTCTCCGCCACTATCAATTCCATATTTCCCGAGTAAGAAGCGAAAGGGGTTTATAAAACCCGTGCAAACTCTCTACGCGCACACGCGCGTGCGCGCGAATTATACTCTATTAGGCCCCTTGGAACCGTATGTGCCTACCACGGTGTATTTCGGCCCCGCCCTGCTCAAGACGCTCTCCACAAGGTAGAACTCGTTCACCTGGAAATGCCCGAACTTCTCATCCGCGTATTTCCTGAGATACTCATCCAGCACCAGTTTTCTTTTTACCCGCGCAATCGTGAGGTGCGGCGTAAACTCCTCCTCGGCAAACATCCCCGCCAGCTTCTCATTGATGTGCTTCGCCAGCTCCTCCAGCTCAACGCTCTGGCATCCCGCCCATACCACGCGTATGTATTTTTCGTTCGGGAAAACCCCAATCCCCTGCACTTTCACCCTGAAGGGCGAGAAAGTGATCTCCCTAAGCACGCCATCCACGCGGTCCAGCATCCGCGGGTTCACCTCCCCCAGGAACTTTAGCGTAAGGTGCAGCTGGGGCATCTCCACCTTCTTCAACCCCCCCTCCTCCGGAAGGCCCTTCTGCGCCTCGCCCAGCGCCCTCTTTATTTCCGGCGGAATGCCCACAGCAATGAAAAGCCTCATGCCCGCCCCTTTCCATTGCAATATTTATAAGCTTGCAACACAAACCCCATGCATGGGCCTTCTGTCCCTAGCCAAGGCATCAGCAAACGAGGCGGAGTCCTACCTCTCCGATTTCTCCACACTCACAGTGGAATACGCGCATGGGTGCTTCAGGGAAAAGAAGTTCTCGCATGAAAAAGGATACGCCCTCCGCGTAATCAAGGACTCCAGGACGGGATTCTCCTACTGCAATTCCGAAGAGGGGTTCCAGAAGGCGGTGGACGCCGCCCTGCGGTCCGTCCCCATCTCTCCCGAAGTGAAATATTCCTTCCCCCCTTCCCAGAAATACGAATACATGAAGACGAAGAGCTGGGACATCGCGAGCCTGGATGAAAAATTCGCGATGGAGTGCGCCCAGCAGGCGGTCGAAGGAATTTTAGAAAATGCGGAGCCCACCCGCGTCTCCCTCTCATTCTCGTTCGGGAAGGAGGAGATAGAGAACACAAACGGCCTCTCCGCCTCCATGGACGGCAGTTTCTGTTCCGTCTACACCGAAGCCAAGAAAGGGAACCTCTTCGGCTTCTCATTCTACGCGTCCCCGTTCCTGCCGAAGGATTTCCGCGCCCTGGGGAGGGAGGCCTCCCTTATGGCGAAGGAGATGGAGGGAGCGAAATCCCTTCCCACCGGAAAATACGAGGTCTGTTTCTCCCCATATTGCCTTTCCCAATTGGTCGAATTCTTCATGTTCCACCTTTCTTCCGAAAACAAGAGGAGGGGCGTCTCCAGGCTCTCGGACAGGC
>JAXDAS010000053.1:0-2744 GCA_034679605.1 Microcaldota archaeon | reverse complement strand
ACTGTGGCGGGCACAGGCGGCGTGTTCGAGGTCGGCTATTTCCTTTTTGCGATAGTCTCCCTTGTGCTCACGCTGGTGCTCACATACGTGACCGTCTGGCTTGCGGCATGGCTGATTAGCGCGCTCCTGAAGGGCAAGGCCGAGTTCGGCCATCTCTTCTTCGGGCTCGCGGTCCCCAGCTCGGCGATAAACATACTCTCCGCGCTCATCTCGCTCGTGCTCGGCTTCATACCCGGGTTCGGCGCGGTGATAGCCGGGATAATCGTGCTGGTGCTCGGCCTCTACGCGCTCTACCTGGCCTACCTCGTGTTCAAGACCATCTACAGCTTCGAGATGGTGAACGCGATAATCGCCCTGGTGGTGTACCTGGTGGTCGGCGCAATCATTAGCATGATCGTGATGGGCATCGTCCTGGTCGCGATACTCGGCCTACTCGGCGTCGGCGCACTGGGAGGCGCGGGCGCGATGGGCTGGACGCCGGTAATGTAGGCACAAAGGCTGCAGGATACGGGGGCACTGCCCCCACCTTTCTATTTTTTATATTTCCCCTTCTAATCCTCATCCATGGAACTGAAGCAGGCATCTGCACCCAAAAGCCAGCCCATGCCTGAAAAAATCTATTGGAATGAAGCTTATCTGAAGGAACAGCTTCGATTAGGAAAGAACTATCTGAATATCGCTAGAGAGAACAATATAGGGAAAAGCACGGCACAAAGAGCATTGAAGCATTTTGGACTTACCGTTCCCCGCCTTGGCTGGTCAACTGAAGAGATTGGATTGTTAGGGAAGCATTATGGCAAAACTGCTGTTTATAGCAGATATTTCCCGAATCGGGGCCCGTCTTCAGTCTACCACAAGGCAAATCGTCTAGGAATTAGAAACCATATCAAGCCAAGAAAATACTCAGTTGATGAAACCTTCTTTGAAAGATGGAGCGAAGAAATGGCTTACGTGCTAGGATGGCTTTTCAGTGACGGTAATGTTACTGCAAAGAGGGAGTTCAGGTTGAAACTAGCGGTCAAAGACAAGGAAATACTGGAAAAGATAAGTTCTGCCCTCAGCTCGGGTTATCCCATAACAATAATGAAACAGCTGGTGCCGTCGCGCAAATATATGGCTACTTATGCACTTATGAGGATATGCAGCAGTAAAATGTGCAATGATTTGATAAAACTAGGTTGTGTACCCAATAAAATGCATAAGTTCAGGATGCCCGAAATGCCCCCGCGCTTCCTGAGGCACTTCATTAGGGGTTATTTTGATGGTGATGGCTCGATAATGTTCAACCGCCCCAATGTAATAAAATTATCCTTTGTTGGCTCAAACGAGCAATTCATGAGCAACCTCGCGGAAGTTCTGCATAAAGAATTGAAAATCCCATCAAATTTCAAGAAGACAGGCAAAAATCTCTGGGCTAGCTTTTATTATGGGGACAATGCAAGAAGAATATGTTTTTGGATGTACGAAGATTGTGGCAATTTATTCCTTGCAAGGAAAAAAAATCGATTTGTCGGCCATTTAAGAAAAAGGCCCGGTGTTTCTTATGTATAAGCAAGCTATTGTTGTCAGAAAGGATTTGGGCATGTCTGCAGGTAAATTGGCTGTGCAAGTGGCGCACGCCTCCATCTCCGCCTACAAGAAATGCCCCCCAAAAATCCGCGACGAATGGGAGCGCTCCGGAATGAAGAAAATAGTCCTGAAGGTCAATTCCGAATCCGAGCTCTTCCAATACTTTGAGGAATGCCGGCGCGCCGGAATCCCCTGCTCCCTCATCCAGGACGCCGGCCTCACCCAAATCCCGTCCGGCTCGCCCACCTGCTTCGGCGCAGGCCCCGCCGATTCGGAAGGGCTGGACAAAATCCTCGGGAACCTGAAACTCCTCTAATCTTATAAACTTTGTTTTCCCATCCCCTCTCATGTTGCTGTCCAACTCCGACATAAGGGAATGCCTGAAGAGCGGCAGGATGAAAATCCGCCCCATGAAGGAAGACCAGGTGGGCCAGGCCTCGGTGGACCTAACGCTGGGGAACAAGTTCTGGTTCTTCAAGGAAAAATACGTGGGCGAAATGGTGGACCTTTCCAAGGTGGACTTCAGGGAGGCGACTTATCCCGTTACCGCCGACACGGTCGCGCTTGGGAAATGCGAGATGTGCCTCGGCATCACGAAGGAGAGGATCACCCTTCCCGCAGACATAATGGGCCGCCTGGAGGGCAGGAGCCGCTACGCCCGCATGGGCTTGGGAGTGCACATCACCTCCGCCCTGGTCCAGCCCGGCTCTGACAACCACCAGGTCCTGGAGATAGTGAACAACGGGCCCTTCACCTGCGTGCTCCACGCGGGGATGCGCATCTCCCAGGCGGTTTTCTACCAGATGCTCTCCCCCAGCACCAGGCCCTACGCCAAATTCGGCAAAATCGCGCGCAGGCAATAGTATTTATAGTTCCTCCCAGCAAATAACACAGGTGCTAGTATGGCGGTAACACAGACCAGGTCCGTATCCCAGTTGACGCAGCAGCTCGCAAGAGACGGGTTCGTCGAAAAGACGGTTACAATCGGAGGCGCACAGTACTCCCTTTGGATGAAGGGATGCAGCGACATAAGCGACTCCTCCGTGGTTTACGAATTCATGCGCGCAAACGCGAGGAACGCGGACGCGCTCCGCATGTACGGAATCGACAGCTCCACCGGCAAGATCGGGGTCACCCGCGACGGCTTCGCCGAGGTAGAGCGCGACGCCATAAGG
>JAXDAS010000052.1:0-5078 GCA_034679605.1 Microcaldota archaeon | reverse complement strand
CTCCTGCAGATATTCCAAGACCTGGATGAGTGTTCCGTGCATCACTTTCTTCGGCAGGCGCCTCTTGAGCTCCGCGACGGTGATGAGCTCCCTTGCAGATTTGAGGGTTTCCTCAACCATCAGGATTGTATTCAGAGTGGGCGAGTGCTGCGCCTCCACTTGTACCGCTTTTGCGTTTGTCATATATATACTTATATCAAAAAGGTATATAAATATATCTAATATTGCCTCGCGGCATAGAGGAAAATGGTGGCGGGCTTGCCGCACCCCACGCACTTCTTCCCCTTGGGCTTCTCCTTGTCCCCGTATTTGGAGCCGCGGATGTTCACGGCGTGCCTCTCCTTCATCCTTTCGGCGCAGATCTCGGATTCCTTCCCGTCCGAGCAGAAGGGAATCCGCACAAAACCGCCCTTCTCTATCGCTTTTCCGAGCTCGGAATCGGAATCCGCCTCTTGGACGAGGCCGGAGAACCAGGAGTCCGCCCTCTTCTTGAGGTTTTCGGTGAGGGAAACGCCTTCGCGGAGGATTTCGGCTTCAAGCCCCTCCAGTTTTACCTCCTTCTTTTCGCCCGTGTCCCTTCTTGCGAGGACGCAGGCGCCCTTCTGGATGTCCCTCATCCCTATCTCTATGCGTATGGGGACCCCCAAAAGCTCCCATTTGTTGTACTTGAAGCCAGGGGTGTTGTTGGAGAAGTCCGCCTCCACCCTGAAATGGGAGAGCCTTGCCTTGAGCTCGTCCACCTTTTTCCTTACCTCCGCTTCCGTATCTTTTTTCACTATGGGAACAATCACTATCTGCACCGGAGCCAATTCAAATGGATAAACCAGCCCCTTGCTGTCCCCGTGCGTGGAGAAGAGGGCCGCGTAGATGCGGGAAATGGCCGGCCCGTAGCAGGTCTGCCACCCGAATTTGTAGGAGCCGTCCTCGTCCATGTAGCGAACGTTGAATACTTTGGAGAAGTTCTGCCCGAGCATGTGCGTGGAGGGCAGCTGGAGGGTCTTTCCGTCGGGCATGAGGGTGTCCGCCGCGTATGTGTCCACCGCGCCCGCGAACTTGTCCCACTGGGGCCTCTTGAAGAAGATGAACGGGATGCCGAAGCGCTGGTGTAATATTTCATCCGTTGTTTCCATGTCCTCCTTAACCTGCATCAGTGCCTCTTCCTCGGTCGCGAAAACGTCGTGCGCCTCTATCCAGTAGAATTCGCGCGTGCGTATGAACGGCTTCGTCGCCTTGGTCTCGTGCCTCCACACCTGGCAGCTCTGGTATATTTTGAGCGGAAGGTCGGACTTGCCGTTTATCCATAGGGCGTACATGGGGTACATCGCGGTTTCGCTCGTCGGGCGCATGGCCATCTTTTCCTCCAGCTTGTTCAGGCCCGCCTCCGTGACCCAGAAAACCTCGGGGACGAAGCCCTCCACGTGCTCGGATTCCGAGCGGAGGTTCCTTTCCGGGATAAGGGCGGGGAAATAGGCCGGCTTGTGGCCCTTCCTCTCCAGCGCCTCCTCGTAGATGCGGTACATTATCTTCATTACCTGCGCCGCATTGGGCGGGATGACCACGAATCCCTTTAGGTTATATCTGAGGTCGCAGAGCTGCGCCTCCTTTATTATCTCGTTGTACCAGTCCGAGAAATTCTCCTTTGGAATGTTCATCAAAACACCGCAAACAGGCTATGTTATCCTTATCCCTTCCTTCAGGGCAACGCTCACGAGCGAAACCCGTTTCTTCTGCTTCTCGAACTCGTCCGGCGCGTAGCACACGAAATCAACCGGATAATCGAGGTCCCAGAAATCATAAAGGCCCTTCCCCCTGGCGCTTTTCAAGTTCTTGAAAGCCGGCGAGACCACCAGAAGGTCCACGTCGCTCCCGCCCTTTTCTTTTCCGGTTGCCCTTGAGCCGAAAAGTATCATCTCGGTCACCGGGATAACGCCGGAAAGCTTTTTCCTGAAAGCTTCAAGGCCCGCGATTAAATCTTCCCTTTTGCCCATTTCAACACCATTTCAGCCTTTCTCAGGGCTTCCATCACATTCTGCGCCCCGAATTTGGCGTAACCGCCCGGATACCTGCTCTCAACAAAATATGTGCTCAGCTCCTTGCAGGAGTCCATTATTTCCTGTGGCGCCCCGAGCTTTTTTGCGAGAAAATGAAGGTCATGCGTCTTGACCAGGTCGCCAAATTTTTCAATGTATAACGCCTTTAATGCTTTTTCTGAGCTCTGCTGGCACAGGAAGGCAGCGACTTCGTACAGACCCCCTTCATAGTTGTATCTGGCTGCATCCAAATCGCGCTTCGCCTTTTCTAGCCATTCCTTTGCTTCCTCCCGCATCAGGTTTCTATCTGAATAATACTTTATAAAACGTAATCAGAGCTCGAACAGCACGCCGAAAGCCCTGCGGAAGCCCTTCGGGTAGTGGGCCTTCAGCACGAAGAGGCGCTTGTCTTCCGACAGGATGCGGCGGGCGAGCTCGTCATCTTTTCCGTCCATGATTATTTCGCGGATTGGCGGGAACGGTTCGGAGAAGCCGGGCTTCACCCTCCCTATTATGAGGGATTTCTTCTTTCCGAATTTTTCGAAATCTAATTTGGAGGGGAGGTCCACGACTACCCGCGCCTCCATCTGGAGAAGGGCTCCAATCAGCTTCTCCTCGGGCTTGCACTCCACCTGCACGTGCGTAAAATATGTGAGATTATCATACAAATCGAAATTGGACTTGTTCCCGTTCAGGGCGTCCAAATCCACTATGTGGAAGAGTGAGTATTCATCTGAAAGCTTCCTTATGAAATTGGCCGCGTTCCCCAAAAGGCGCATTGAGCCCATCTCCTTCCGGAAGGCCTGCTTTCCTTTTACATAGAGAACCGGGACGTCCATGCTATCATCCTTTCTTCGCCTGGCTGGAAACCGGCAACTGGGAACCGGAAACCTTCAGCAACGGCGCCATCAGGGGCGGGGTCACGACCGCGGTGAGGAATGCCATCGCGGAGATTATGGAATATTCGGACTGGGTGAGGGCGCCGGCGGTCAGGCCTATGAGGGCGACGATGAGCGCCACCTCCCCGCGGGGGCTCATCCCTATGCCTATGAGCGCGGAATCCTTCCTGTTGAAGCCCAGGAGGAGGGAGCCGAGGCCGCAGCCGAGGACCTTGGTGATGATTGCGATTATGGTTATGAGGAGTATGGGGACCGCGAACCCGTAAAGCGCCTTTACGTCCACAAGCATCCCGAGGGAGATGAAGAATATGGGCGTGAATAGTATCTCAAGGGCGTATGAGCGCTTCTCTATCTCCTCCCTGTGCCTGCTGTAGTTCAGGAGGAGGCCGGCGAGGAAGGCGCCCACTATGCTGGAGAGGCCGATGAACTCCGCGAAATAGGCGTAGAAGAAGACGAATGCGAGGGCGTAGAGGAAGCGCTTGTCGCTCATCTCCCTCTTGTCTATGCGGGTGGCTATGAACCACCTTCCGGCATATATTCCGCCGGCCATGAAAATGATTGCAGAGGCGAGTGTGGTTGCGAAGGGCTGGAGCGCCCCGGGGTCTAAGGAGGAAGGCATGTTCAGCACAAGGGAAAGCACGAGGAGGGAGAGTATGTCGTCTATGACCGCCGCGCCTATAATCGCCTGCGCGAAGTCCTTGTCCACGAGCTTCGCCTCCCTCAGGAGGGCGACCGTGACGCCCACGCTCGTCGCGGTGAGGGCGGCGCCCAGGAATAATGCGTATATGAAGCCCCCTCCTGAGTAGATTGCGAAGGCGTAGCCGGCGAAGAACGGGGCGATTATGCCCAGGAAGGCGATTATGAAGTTCTTTCCGCTGAAGATTTTGGAGATGGAGGAATGGAGCCCGACCTTGTACATGAGGATTATCGCCCCGAGCTGGGCGAACACGTCCACCAGGTGCGTGTTGAGGACTATGTTCGGTGCGTCCGGAGGCAGGAGGGGCAGCAGGGGGTGCAGAAGGCCCCACGCCTCGCCCAGGAAGCTCGGGCCCATCACTATGCCCAGCAGGAGAAGCACGAGGACCGTGGGCTGCTTGAGGTAGACGACGACGCTCTCCGCGACTATCGCGAGAAGGAGGAGGAAGACTATCTCGAATATTATGTGCTCGTCCGGATTTTCCGTCCCGTAGAATATGCTCGTGCGGAGGAGGGAGAAAAGCAGCATCAGGAACAGAAGGATTACCGAGAGGAAGACGACCGGCTTTAGGAATCTGCGCTCAATCCGCTCAAGCTCCCGCATCCAATCACTTCAATTTTTTGAGCGCTTCCTCTACGGATAAGCAGCTGCTGCCCCCGGATTTCATGTCCTTGAGCGTGATTTTCTTCTCTTCCATCTCTTTCTTGCCCACGACCGCGACGAAGGGGATTGCCTGCGAATTCGCATAATCCAGTTGCTTTCCGAGCGCCCTTCCCATTATGTCCGTCTCGGTTTCAATGCCTCCCTCCCGGAGTTTCCTAGCGACGGAGAGGGCGTAGGAATACGCTTCCGGGAGGGAAGCAATGAATATTTTCGTGTATGTCTTCTTTTCGTGCTTCTCGGAAAGGAGGAGGGCTATCCTCTCCACCCCGAGGCTTATGCCCGTGGCTGGCTCGGCCTTTCCGTATATGGACAATAGCCCGTCGTACCTTCCGCCCGCGGCTATCGTGGAGGCGAGGCCCGGCGCCTTTATTTCATATATGGGGCCGGAGTAGTAGCCGAGGCCCCTCACCATGCGGAGGTCGATTACGGCATCCGGGAAATATGAGAGTATTTCGCGGAGTTCCTGGACGCCTTCGGAGGAGTATTGCTCCACGGACGCTAGCTTCTCCTCGTTCGTTCCCTTTGTGTGGAGCATTTTGAGGATTTCCTCCCCTTTCTGCCCGAACTCCTCGCGCATCATACGCTCCGCTTCCTTCTCCCCTACCTTATCTGCCTTGTCCAGGATGCGCATTGCGCGGGATTTGTCCTTTATGTGCGCGGCTTCCAGCGCGCCGTTGAGGATTTTTCTGTTGTTTAGGAGTATTTTGAATTCGGAAAATCCGAGCCTGCGCAGGGCGAGGGAGGCCACTTCCAGAAGCTCCCCTTCCGCGCGCATGGATGCGCAGCCCA
>JAXDAS010000051.1:0-3704 GCA_034679605.1 Microcaldota archaeon | reverse complement strand
GGGGGAAACAAACACCCGAAGGATTGTTAGGGTTATTACTGCGGAGAGGATTATGGCTATTTTTTCCTTCACGCTCCTTCCCTTTATCACGAAAAAGGAAAGGATTCCGTAGGCGAGGGCGAGGCCGAAATCGGCGAAGAGGTTCCAGAACTTGTCCCTTTTCGCGAGGTTCTGCGCCATGTCTATGCCTTTCTGGGTGCGGAGGAGGATTAAGCCCCAGTCGCTGTGGATTTTTGCTATGCGGGCGATTATCTCCCCGGAGAGGGCGAGGATTGCGATGGATGAGATGAATTTTATTGTGGGCGACAGGTCTGTCTGCACAATTGCCCAAATAGCAATGGCCGTGAGGAGTATCACTGCGAATAGCTTTACGTTATCCATTGGGGGGAATTAGGAAAGGGGGAATTAAAACCATTTGGGTTTTGGTTCGGGGATTTCCTGCATGGATTATAAGAGTAACTACGAAATCTGCGCATGGTTGACTGCGACATTTGCGGAAAGAAGGGGGTTTCTTTCATAATCGAGGTGGAGGGCGCGAAGATGGCTGTTTGCCCCCGCTGCGCCTACCACGGGAAGATTATACATTCACTTGGAACTGGAGAGAAAGAGGAGGAGGCGCCTGTGAAGATGGACTACTCCACGCCAAAGCAGTTCCGGATGGAAGAGGAGATTGTGGACGGGTACGGGAGGAAGATAAGAAGGGCACGGGAGAATACCAAGATTTCCTATGAGGAAGTTAATGAGTACGGGAAGAAGGAGAAGAAGACGCGCGGGATGACGATTGAAGAGTTGGCGAAGAAGGTGAATGAGAAGGCCTCCTGGCTGGACAGGGTGGAAAACGAGCGGATGGAGCCCAACCCCGCGGAGGCGAAGAAGCTGGAGAAGGCGCTTGGGATAAAATTGGTGGAGAAGGTCGAGGTTTCGATCACTCCTACTCCGAAAGGCGGAGGGGGGAAGACGGAATTGACTCTATTTGACATGATGGAGATGCAGAAGAAAGGGAAGAAATAGAATAATCTGTTTATTGCTTCTTGTCCTGTTTTTCAGCTATTTGGTGGTATTTCACCGCCAAGAAGTACGTTGGCGGGCGGTCATCATAGACTTCTTCCAGCAGCTTTCCATTAAAATCAGGCTTAAATCGCACCGGAAGAAAACACTCGTCTACACCATACTGCCGCAGATCCTCAGTCACATTGTCAGTACTTCCTTCGGTAAAGACTACAACCCGCCTTCCGGCATTGGATGCCTCCAGCATACGTTCGTAAAGCTCCTTATTCAATTGCCCCTTATTCGACCGATTGTAAGCAATGAGAGTGCCTACGACATCTACGAACAAACCATCCATTCTTTCTGCTATGATCTCTTCTGGGATGCTCATATCCTCTTCAAATACTTTCGGAGCTCTGACTAAGAATTCCTGGAACTGGCGCAGGGTTTTAGCCATTGAAAATGCCCATAAATTTGCATTCTTGGCCAACCTCGCAAAGTTCCGAAATACTTCGCTTGCAAGGGAAGATGGCTTGAATGGGAATTCCGCATCCAGATTATCTTTATTGCAAGCAGTTGCGTATTTAATAAACCGCTCCACAACTTCTTCAAAAATGCTGTGTCTGTTCCTCAAAGCATGCGCAAAGCCGGCATCAAAAATCGCGCTAATGTCGATCCTAGCCCTTTTCTGCGTGGCCATTCTAATCTCGTTGTCGGCTTCCCAAAGCGCATCACCCATCATGTTATCTACGTGTTTGAATGCATGGAAAAACGTAGACCAATCGCGTTCAGGAAGCCCTTCCATTATGCCCATAATCACTTCAGATGTGCTATCTGGAAGACCTAATCTTTGGCCAGCAATAATTCCTGAAAACAGCACTTCCCCAAGTGCGCTATTGCCAACAAAGTCGTGACGAGAATCTGGATCAAAATCCGGGAGACTGTATCTATATGCGTACCAATAAGGATTGCCGCCATATGCATCCCAGTGATCAGGATCCGTCCTAGCAGCAAACAGGAATAAACCCCCAAGCCCGCGTTCCCTAATAAGGGATAGATGCCTCTCGCCATTTTTTATCGGCCCATCAAAATCCCAAGGCAAGTAATGAAGGTCGTCTCCTTCCCTGATGTCCGCCAGCATGAGAAGCCCTAGCATTGTTTTTATTGCAGTTATGGGATCAAACTGCCCAGTGACAGGATAAAGCCGCCGGTTAACAAAATCATGTGCGAATGCGCTCCTTTTTTCGTCCAGATTAAGTTCGCTGCACAGCTCATCAAGTTTGCCGCAGAGCTTGCTAACTATGCGGGCTCTCCTCTCTTTCGACATTTCTTGCCATTGCTCGCGCCCGTCACCGTATAACTTATAGTCGAATCTGGAACTTGCCGTCCTGAAAGCCGCCTTTGTTGCCGGGTCCATTAGTTTTTGTGTTTCCATATTTCCCACCATTTGTTTATTGGTGGTCATACATGTGGATAAGGCGGATTTAATCCTGCAGCCTAATATGTTCGGTTTTGGCTCAAAACAAGCGCATTATCTTGCTCACTATCGGCATTACGCGGGATTCTATCTTGTTCAAATGCTCGTGCAAAGTGGAAGGGGCGATATCCAGGTATTCCGCTAACTGGTTCAGGGTAATCCTCTTGGGCTTTGCATAATAGCCCTTCGCAATCGCAATATTGAGTATCTCTATCTGCTTGGGCGTGAGCATTTCAGAAAGGGATTTCAGTTCCATGAAGCCCAAAACCTTGAAGGCGTCCGCCTCCACGCTCAGCTTTTCGTCCATGGAGCGCTTGGATTTGACGGAAACCTCGAAATCCTCGGGAAGGGAATCCAAAAAGCTCCTGAAAGCATTCCAAGAAGGCGCAAAAATGGTCAGCTTGTCGCATTCCTCCTCAGTGAGCACGGGACCAAGGAGTATGCAGTTGGTTTTGGCAAGGGCGTGCGCCACCCCAATATCAGGGCGGGAGGTGAGCAGAAAAGTGATTTTGTTTTCCTTTTTAGATAATACGTCAATTTTTGTGACTACGGAATGCTTCTTGTGCGCCTCAAGTAGCGCATCTGCCTTGCTGGATTCAAGCTCAAAAACGTGGGTGATGCCGTCCGGCCCGATGCCCCTTATCGCCTTCATCAGGATGCGGGCATCCTTGTCCTTCGCCTTTTCCAAAGCCTGTATGTTCACGCAGGGATGCCTTACCTCTATCTGGATGATGAAGCCTTCCATCGGATGGGTAATCTGCAAGGGGGTTAAAAAAGTGCTTCTTGTACCCGAATCAGCGGTTTCGGTAGCCGAATTTTTTGTTGTAATCCTTATGGTCCAGAATATCCAAAACGAAGGCGATTATCTCAACCTGGCTCTCTCCATCTGTAAGGGTGTAGAGCATGCGCCAATACTTGGGAAGCTCCACGCGGAAAAGATTGGTGATTCCGTATCTTATGATGTATTCCTTTGGGATTAGTTTCTTTGGGACGGAATCCCCATAATGCGGGTTTGCCTTTACCAGCTCAACTTTCCTGTCAACGGCCTTTAGGAAGGTTTGCTCATCCTTGGAATGGGCGGCATGCGCATTCAGGTATTTGTAAACCTCCTCAGCATCTGGGGAAAGGATTACACGCACAGTTTTCATAGTTCCAGCCCCTTCGCAATTGCCTTCCTGAGGTTAGGGTTGGGGTTGTGTATCCAGGTTATTCCCTTCATTGTTACGACTATTTTGTTGCT
>JAXDAS010000050.1:0-3353 GCA_034679605.1 Microcaldota archaeon | reverse complement strand
ATTTCGAGAAATCGGTGGTGGACATGCGGCTCTTCGAGCAGCTGAAAAGGCTGAAGGAGAGCTATCCGCGGGTTGTGATCGTGGTGGAGGGGGAGGGGGGAGCGGGGATGCTCTCCAGGGAATCCCTCATGGGCGCGTATTCATCGGTGCTCGCGGATTTCGGGGCTTCCATTTTCTTCACGCGGAATGCGGAGAAGACCGCCGAGCTTGTTTTTTCCATCGCGAAGCACGAGCAGCTCGCGGAGAAAAAGCCGATGAGGGTGACGGGGGCTCGGAAGGGGCTCACCTTGTCGCAGAACCAGAAGGCAATCATCGAGATGCTCCCCATGGTGGGGCCGAAGATTGCGGATGCGCTGCTCGGGCATTTCGGGAGCGTTTGGGGCGTTTTCAACGCCAGCGAGGAGGAGCTCCTGGGGGTGGAGGGGCTCGGCGAGAAGCGGGCGCGCGCCATTAGAAATACCATAGATGGAAAATACGTGAAGCCTTCCCCGTCTACTTTTGAAGACTGAAGTGCTCCAGCAGATAATCCAGGACGTGCTCCTGGAAATGCCTGTTCGACTCGTGGCCGACCTCCTTACCCGCCTGGAGGAGGTAGGGGTGCGGTGAGAAGTGGGGCACGGTAACCACATGGCCCTCCAAATCAGCGGAGGCGAATATGTCCCCTGTGCCCAGCCTGCCGCCCATCACCTTCCTCACGTAGTCCGAGCGCATCGCCTCCTCCTTCTTCAGAATCCTCCCCTCCACGGGCTGGTGGAGGAAGTTGAAGGTGATTTGGCGCCCCTCCGTTTCCCCGGAGAGGAGGTTTTTCGCCTTCTTCCTGCAATTCACGGAGACGGAGAGGTTCGTCCCGTCGAATTTAGCCTGGTATTCGTCCTTTGTGAAATGGAAGAGGAGGTAATGGCCGAAGAAATCAACGCCCGAGTCCTGCGCAGCGGACTTGCTCAGGAGGACCATGTAGTCCCCGGAGAAGAAGATGGAGCGGGTGGAGCCATGGGAAAACATCGCGCTGGGCTTGTTCCCGTCCAGCAGCAACTGCTGGAACTAGTTGTTTATGAGCGTGTAGGCGTTCCTAGCCTCGAAGAGCGGCTTGCGGATTTTCGGGGGGAAGCTGAGGGTCGTGAGGAGGGAATTTCTCACTGACGGGAACTTTTCCGCCATGCCCCGGCTCCTCTCAATCCTGCCCAGGTCCTCCTCCACCATCGCGTCCATTTTGGAAAAATAGGATGTGTTTCCGAGCGCCGGGCAGAGCCTGCACATCTCAGTTTCCCGTTTTCGGTTTCGGGTTTCCCGGATTGGCGCCGCGGGTGCCGGAAGCCGCCTGCTGCTTGCCTGCTGCGGGCTGCCCCTCGGGCCCCTTCCCGATGTCGATTTTCTTGAGCCCCTCGACCCTGGTCCTGAGCATTATGAGGAGGAGCGCCTTCCTGGTCTCCTGCTCCTGGGAAAGCCCTTCCCTGAATTTCAGGCTCAGCACCCCGTCCCTCAGCTCCCATTTTTCGGCTACCCCGAAGTCCTCGCAGAGCGCCCCCACCTTGGATTCCGGGTCGCTGAATGCGTCCACCAGCCTTATCCTGTATGAGACGGGCTGGCCCGCGAGCGGGTGGTTGAAGTCAACCATTACCCGGCCGTTGCCGACGCTTTTCACCGTCCCGTAAGTCCTCCCGCTGTCTGTGTCCACGTGGATGAGGAGCCCCGGCTCGGGGTTCACCCTGAACTTCCTGAACTCGGAGAGCGACATTATCTTGAGCAGGTCCTTCTTCCTTTTCCCGAAGGCCTTGTCGGAGGGGAGCGAGAGCTCCCTTTCCTCACCCTTCTTCATGTGGGATATGGCCTCGAACAGGCCGGGGATTATCTTGTCGTAGCCGAAGCTGAGCAGGATCGGGCCCTCCTTGCCGTGGAGCCTCCTGGCCGCCTCGCCCGAGGTGGAGTCGAAGACGTTGCCGTCCCTGTCCCTGCCCTCGAGCTCGAGCAGCACCATGTCCCCTTTGTTGACCATCGATACACCTTGTGAAAATAGATTCTTGCAGGATAAGGTTTTAAATTCAGGCGGGCGAAATAAACTCATGGGAATGGGCGGGGCTTTCGCAAAGGTCGCGGCAGACGCCAGCAAGGACATATTCCGCGAGTTCACATCCGCGATGATGGGCTCCTTCAAGATAGCCGCGGGGATAGTTTTCGCGGTCATAGCGCTCGGGCTGCTCCTGCTCGCGGCATATCTCCTCACAAAAAAGAAAGATTAAGAAGAGTGCTGCGGCTTATTATCATCGCGCCTCGGTAGCTCAGTGGTAGAGCGCTCGCCTTGTAAGCGAGAGGTCGGGGATTCAATCTCCCTCCGAGGCTTCGCAATTGTATTTAAAGAGTTGCTATAGAAAATGAGAAAGCATCTGAGTTGATAATGATGGGAAAGTTTGCTGAAGCTGACGCAGTCATTTCGGGCATATGGATATGCAGGAGGTGCAAGGGGAGGAACAAGTCCGGCGCTAAGAAGTGCCGGAAGTGCGGCTCCGTCTACCTCCGCCCGAAGAAGAAGGAGATCAGGGCAAAGAAGTGAGCCAAAGGGGGCTGGCTCCGCTGCGAACGCGCGGTTTTACGCGCCCGGGTCAGCCCTTCCCGAACATCTTCCTGAATTTCTTCGCTATCTCAACGAAATCCCTGAGGCCCATTTTCTTGAGCCTGGCCTTCATCGCCTCAAGGAACTCCACGTCCGATATCAGCAGGTCCGCGACCAAAGTTCGCTCGATGAATTTTTTCCTCCTGAGCAGCGCGGAATACCTTATCCTGGAAAGGGCGGGGAGCCTCTCGATTATCCTGTCCTCCTTCTTGTCGGTCTCCTGGAGCGACTTTATCGCCTGCTCGAGCACGAGTATCTCCTTCCCGGCCTCCCTGACGAGCCTTTCCCTGTTGGCCTGCATCTCCTTGAGCGCGTGCAGGGCGACTATCTCCTCCTCCCGCCCCTCGCTCTGGAGCCTGTGCTCAAGGCTGGCAAAGGCCTGGCCGGTTACGCGAACCGCCGAGCCTCCCCCGAAGGGGCTTGGGGTGTCGACCTCTATCTTGCTTAGGACGGACTCCAGTATGTAGGGGTTCACCCTCTCCATCATTATCGGGCTTGCGACCATGGAATAGGGGGAGAACATGGACTTCTGGCCCGCGGCCTCCTCCACGGCCTGCTGCGCAGGCCCGGAATAGGAGTCGCTGTTTATCGTTACCTTCTCCTGGACCGCCTCCACCTTCCTCAGCTCGGGGTTGTAGTACATGAGGCTGAACTCGGTGACCTGCCCGGACTCCAGCCGGGTCTTGCTGTCCGAGGTCTGCACCTCGCTCCTGGAATGCCTGTCCTCCCGGATTGCGCGGTCCGA
>JAXDAS010000049.1:0-11826 GCA_034679605.1 Microcaldota archaeon | reverse complement strand
AGCGTGCGTCGCGTTTGTCAGGAAGGGCGGGAAGAAGGCAGTCATCTGCTCAATAGAGAATATAGAGAAGGCGCTGGAAGGGAGGGCCGGGACGACCATCCATTATTAGACTTTGGAGGAATCCAGGATTCTTGCCAGCCTTGCTTCGTCGAATTCCGGTTCGGACTCGTCCATGAACGCCACCCCGTCCGCGGTGTCATAGGCCTCGAACTTCTTTCCTTTTTCTATCTGCATGAGTTTCGCATCTATGAGCACCTTGTCCCAGCGGTCGTAATCCTTGAGGCCTTCCCTCATGACATTTACCACTTCCTTTTCCCAGGGCTCAAGAGTCCTTCCAGTCATCCCGCTGAGGATTTCCAGCGCGCGGGCGAGCATTGCCTTTTTTGCGGCCTCTTTTACGTCCTCGTGCCGGGCCGTGACTGCGAGGTAGGCGAGCGCCCTTGGGCTGCCCATTGTTTTCATGAAGGCGAGGAGGCGGGTGTTGGGGCTCCCGCTTGCGACCATGCCTGCGATTTCTCGGTTGTTGGGCGAGGGGCCGCCGTTCTTTCCGTTTATTTCTCCGCCCTCTTTTTCAGCAGTTCCAGGACCAGTATGTACGCGCATTACCATGTTACTGTTATATGTGCAGAAACATTTAAATTTCCTTTTTATAACTCTTTTTCCCATGAAACCCAGGGAAATTGGATTTGCGCGCGCAGTGGAGGGCAAGAACGCGGGGGTAGGGGCGCCCGCGCGGGAGTTCGGAAGGTATTCCCCGGCTTTGGAGAGGCCCACGAGGATGGAGGCAGCGTTTGCAACCACAACCACTGTCTTGAGGGCCGCGATGGAATATGGCGAGAATGCGGTCGGAAATGTGCTTTGGTACGGGATAGGGCTCTCCGTTATGGCGCTGGAAAAGGCCGCGAGGATGAAGAAAGGGTTTTAATCTCTCTTTACCATTTCTAGCCGTGAACGTTTTCAGGGGTCTTGAAGGGCGTAATGCAGGGCGAGGAGTATTTAGAAATGAGGATGCGTTCAATCCGGAATTTTTGCCTGAATTGGTGGTTGGAAGGGAGGCGGAAGTAAATGAAATTGCGTTCAACCTGAAGCCTGTGGGGGAAAAGAGGAGGCCAACCTCCATGGTTTTGTACGGCCCCCCGGGAACGGGAAAAACCTGCTGTACGCGGCATGTGCTGAAAGAGCTTATGGAATATACGCAAAGGGCCGAGCCGATTTACATTAATTGCTGGAGGCATTCTACAAGAACGGCGGTTCTTTCCGTGATTTTGGGAAAATTTGATGCGATTATGCCGCGCAGGGGGATTAGCTCCGAGGAACTTTTGCAGAGAACTGTGGAACTTATGAAAAAGAGCGGCAAAATCCCAATTATTATATTGGACGAGGCGGATGCGCTCATAGATGAGGAGGAGAGCGGCTTATTCTATGATTTGCTGCGGATGGGCGAGACGGAGAAGGTGAATGTGGGGGTTATTGCAATTACGAACAGGGAGGATATGCTCTCCCTTTTGGATAGGAGGATTAGGAGTTCTCTTATGCAGGCGGAAGTGGAATTCAAGAGATATACGCCCGGGGAATTAAAGGAAATACTTAAGGATAGAGCGAAGGCCGGGCTTGTGCCGGGAAGCTGGGATGAGGAGGCGCTGGGGGTTTGCGCTGCATTTGCTGGGAAGAATGGCGGGGATGCGCGGGTTGGGATTACTCTTCTTTGGTTAGCTGGGAGAAGAGCCGAGGCGGGAAGCGGAAGGATTACGGTAAAGGAAGTGGAAGAGAGCAAGAACAAGGTTTTGCAGGAGATAAAGGAGAAGAAGGCGGAGCTTCTGGATGAGAATGACAAGGAACTGCTGGATTTCATAAAGGAGAGGAAGAAGGCGACGAGCGGGGAGATTTATTCCGCATTCAAAGGAGTGAGCGAGAGGGCGATAAGGGAGCATCTCGCAAAATTGGAGAGCATGGGGCTCCTTGAGATAGAATCTATTACTGAGGAAGGGAAAAAAGGGAGGACGAGGGTATTCAGGGCTAAATTATAGTGGTCTTTTTAGTTATCCTGCGTATTTATAAACGGTTCCGCACATATATTCTCAATAGAGAGAAATCTCGCGGGAGGGTATGCATTTAAACCTTTCCGGAAGAAAACATTCACATGGGTTCGGAAATCAAAGTAGGAGACGTAATGTCCAAGAATGTTATATCCGTGACCAGGGACGCCAGCATTATGGAAGTCGCGAAGTTGATGGAAAAGTACAATGTGGGCTCCATAGTGGTCGCGGACAAGAAGAAAGCCGAAGGGATTATCACCGAACGGGACATCGTGAGGAAACTCATAGGCAAAGGGAAGGACACGGCCAAGGCGAAGGCCTCGGACGCGATGAGCTCCCCCCTGAAGGTGATAACCGCCGAGGCAAGCCTCGAGACCGCCGCGAAGGCGATGCGGGAATACAGGATAAAGAGGCTTCCGGTGATAAGCGAGAAGAACGAGCTCATAGGGCTCATAAGCGAGGGGGACGTCATGAGGATATTCCCCTCCGTCGTGGACCTGCTCGAGGAGCGGGCCGAAGTTGGACAATGAAGTTAATGCGCTGCGCATAGGATGGCGGCGGGAGCAAAGCGATGACCTGCCTGTCAACAATGCGCAGCACATTATTCTCCTAGTTTTCCGAACCTGTGGAGCGTAAGGGATGTTGCTCGAAGTGAGAGTTGTTCCGAACTCGCGGGAGTTCAGGGTTGAGAACAAGGGTGGGGAATGGAAAATCCATCTCACCGAGCCCGCTGAGAGGAACAGGGCGAACTTAGAGCTCGTGAAAGAATTGGAAAAGATAACGGGCAGGAGGGTGAGAATCCTGCGCGGAGGGACAGGAAAAAGAAAGGTGCTCGAAATTGAAGGCGAAGAAAAGGAAAACATTGGACTACTCGCAGATGCAGCGCGACCGTAAGGAACTGCAGCGGCTGCTCGAAGAGCTGGGCGGCTGCGTGGTCATGGTCGAAGGCAAAAAGGACGCAGAGGCCCTCCAGAGGTACGCGGAAGGAGTGATAGAAGTGTCTGGAAGGACCCGCTACGCCTGCGAGAAGGCGGCGCGGGAGGGCGCAACCGAGGTTGCGGTGCTCACCGACCTGGACGAGAGGGGCAACGAGCTCGCGAACGAACTATGCGGCGAATTGCGCTCCTGCGGAGTGAAGCCGAACACTTTTCTTAGAAGGAAGATAGCGAGGGTCCTTGGGATTTCCCAGATGGAGAATTTCGAGCGGAGATTCAAGGAGAGATTGGGTGAGACGAAACTATAGGTGAGAAATATGGCAAAGACATACATTGATACTGTAAAATACATAATTTACGCGGATACGGAAGTGGACGGGATGGTGGATAAGCCCGACGTGGTGGGGGCGATTTTCGGGCAGACCGTGGGCCTGCTTGGGGAAGAGCTGGACCTGAGGGACCTCCAGAAGAACGGCCGCATAGGGAGAATAGAAGTAGATATGAGCCCGAGGGGCGGCAGGACATTGGGGCAGATAAAGATACCGAGCTCGCTGGACATGGTGGAGACCTGCATAATCGCGGCCGCGGTTGAGACTGTGGAGCGCGTGGGCCCGTGTGAAGCCCGCATAAAGGTGAACAAGGTAGAGGACACAAGGAGCATTAAACGCGAAAAATTGGTGGAGAGGTCAAAGGCGATTTTGAGGAACCTCATACACATGGAACTGCCGGAAAGCCAGGAGATCTCCGACATGGTGAGGGAGGAGGTGAAAGCCGCGGAGATAAAGGAATGGGGGCCGGACAGGCTGGCTTCGGGGCCGAACATAGAGAGGAACGAGGCGATAATCGTGGTGGAGGGGAGGGCGGATGTAGTCAACCTCCTTAAAAAAGACCTCCCGAACGTGATTGCGGTTGGCGGGGCGAAGGTTCCGCAGAGCCTAATAAGGATCTCCAGGGAGAGGGAGGTCACGGCGTTCCTGGACGGGGACAGAGGGGGGGACATAATCCTGAGGGAGCTCGTGAACGGCGGGATAGACATAGACTTCGTTGCTAGGGCGCCCACCGGAAAGGAGGTGGAGGAGCTCACGCGCAAGGAGGTCATGAAGTGCCTCAAGAACAAGGTGCCTTTCGAGCAGGAGAAGGAGGCCACCCGCGCGGTTGTGAGGGACAAAATAACCCCCTACCAGTCCCACGAGGACAGAAGGAAGATAGCGATGAGGAGGGCGGAGATGGAGACGCAGTACGCCAGGGAGAGAGAATCCCTCTCCATGAAGGAGATTGCGAAGGAGGTGGAGGCAGAGGCGAGGCCTTTGCCGCGCACGGCGGCGGCCATGCCCGCGGCAGTTGCGCCCAGGGCGGCCGAGATAAGGGCAATTTCCGCGGAGCCCCAGAAGATGCTCACGGAAGAGCCGGCTGCGGAAAAGGAGGCTCCTGCCTATCAGCCGGGGCCCGAGGCGGCCGTCTCCGGGAAGAAGGTCACAAAGGAGGAGCTCAGCGAGGAGCTGAGGGAACTCAAGGGCACGATGAAGGCCAGGTTCTACACCAAGGACTACGGGCTCATAAAGGAGCTGCCCGTGCGGGAGGTCATCAAAAGCCTCGAGGAGACGCAGGGAATACACGCGATAGTTTTTGACGGGATTATCACGCAGAGGCTGGTGGACCTCGCCGAGAACAAGGGGGCGAAAATCCTTGTGGGCGAGAGGCTCGGCAACGTGAACAAGAAGCCGGAGAAGATAGAGCTCATCACAAAGAGCAAGTAGCAGGGCCGGATGACGTATGCCGCTTGCCGTGCGCCCGAAAGGTCAGCAAAAGATGCATGTGCACATAGAGACCTACGGGTGCACCCTCAACCAGGCCGATTCCGACATAATGGGGGGCGTCCTCAGGCATGCGGGATTCGGATTGACGAAGAGGATTGATGGCGCGGATGTCGTGGTATTGAACACCTGCACCGTGAAGGGAAGGACGGAGAACAGGATAATCTCCAGGATTGAGGCGCTCAGGAAGCAGGGGAAAAAAATAGTTGTTGCTGGATGCCTCTCCATAAATGAGAAGAGGGTAAGGACTGCCTGCCCGGAGGCGGTGCTCGTGCATCCGGGTGCGGTTGCGCGGATTGCCGATGCAGTAAAAGAAGCTATTGCCGGGGGTGGCGCAGCGTACAAGGAAATCGCGGCAAAGGAGGGGCTGGCCCGCATATTCACGAAGCCGATTTTGCGGATACCGATACAGGAGGGGTGCGTGGGAAACTGCCATTTCTGCCAGACCAAATTGGCGAGGCCCCTCCTCATGAGCTACAGCCCCAAATGGCTCAGGGGCTGGGTTGAGGAAGGGGTAGGGAAGGGGGCGAAGGAGGTACAGCTCACCGGGATGGATTCCGGGGCGTATGGGCTGGACCTGGGGACGGATTTGGTCTCATTGCTTGAGGAAATCGGAAAGGTGAGGGGGGACTTCAGGATAAGGCTGGGCATGATAAACCCGGGGCATGCGAGGAGGATGCTCCCAGGATTGCTCAGGGTGTTTGGGAAAAGGAAATTCTACAAGTTCTTCCATCTGCCGGTGCAGACCGGGAGCGAGAAGGTGCGCAGGGAGATGAACAGGGCGCATTCGGTTTCTGATTTCAAAAAGGTGGTGCGGGCGATCAGGAAGAGATTTCCGGACGCGTGCATTTCTACCGACATAATAGTGGGCTATCCAACGGAGACGGGGGAGGATTTCGGGAAAACGCTCAAGCTGGTTAAGGAAATAAAGCCGGACATCGTGAACGTCTCGAAATTCGCCTCCAGAAGGGGGACGAAGGCCGCGGAGATGAGGGAGGTCCCCACGGATGAGGTGAAGAGGAGGAGCACGGAGCTCGCGGAGCTTGTGCGAAAGGTCGGGGCGGAAAAGAACGGGAAATTTGAAGGGAAGATAATTGAGGTGCTGATTACGGAGAAGGGAAAGAGAATTTACGGAAACGGGATGGCGGAAACCCGGAAGGCGGTGAAGTCCAGCGGGACTTCGCCGGTCTTCTCCGCAGAGAAGCGGATTTCTGCCAGTTATCGCGAAGCGATACGGAAACGGGGAGCTGGAAGCTGGAAGGGGCGGGCGGGCAACTACAAGCAGGTGTGCGTCTTGGGGAAGGCGAGACTGGGGGAAAGGATGAAGGTCAGGATAACCGGCTCTAATTATGGCTCGCTGTTCGGGAAGAGGGCCTAGGAAAGCCTTTGCTCGTACACGAGTATGTCCACGTAGCCGAGGGAGGTGTTTCCGCCCGAATCGGCATATGATGCGGCCCTGCGGAAGCGGTAGATGTTGTCGGAATCGATGTCCTCCTGCCTTATGCCCCACCTGCAGCCTGGGACCTCGTGCACGTCTCCGGTGGGCGCGATTTCTAAGAAATATATTGTGACCCCGTACCCGGAGCCGAAGGCCTCCTGCGGGCTTTCGGCCCACTGGCAGCCGCGGCCTTCGTTCAGCCTGGAGTAGTTCAGGTGCGCGTCCCTCCAGCCCATGGCGAAGCCGGGCTCTATAGGAGTGAGTACCATCTCGGAGATGCGGAAGGCCTCCTTCGCGAGCGCCTCGTGGCGCTGGTCCAGCGTCCCCGAAATCCCATACCAGTAGGAGAAGAGGGCCATCGCGGTAAGGATGAAGATGACTCCCCCGATTATCGCATCAAAGCTGAAATACTGCCCCTTCAAGCTAACCACCGCAATGCACCCTTATGACCACGCTGCCGCCCTCCGCCCCCTCGTTGGAGAGAAAGATGTGGCCTTTCGCCTTCCCGGCGTCTATGGATGTTCCGCCTCCCGCCCCGAAGCAGTCCCCTTCCCCGGGCTCATAGCTTGCGAGGGGGATTGGATAAAGATACGCGTATTCTGAGGTTGTGCCGTTCCAGACCGTCTTCACGTTGGAGCTGCCGCCCGCGGTCATGTATGTGAGTTCGAACGGCTTGCCGTCCACGTTCTGCGGGAAATACAGGTCATAGGTGAAGCCCGGGCCGCCCCTGTACGCGACTATCGCCGCATACTGGAACTTGTAGCCGAACTCCCTGAACATCTGGGACTCGCGCATGGCTACTTCGCCCCTCTGGGTGAAGTAAGTGAGCGCATAGGCCGCGACCGCTATGAGCAGGAATACTCCTGCGTACACCAAGAATTCCAGCGCGACCTGCCCCTTCCTATTCCTCATATTCTACATTCACCACCGAACGCCCCTGCTCTTCCACCACGGAGAAAGTTATGGGCATTATGCCCTTCCTGTTCTCTATGAACGGCTTCTTGTCAAGGGTGCTTTTTGAAAGGTTGCCGAAAAACGGGTATGTTATCTGGCTTTCCCCGGAGCTGGTCTCCAGGGAGATTATGACCTCGTTGCTGGAAAAGGAGACGCTCTTCGTGTTGGAGGGGAGGTTGACCAGGGCGACCTTGGCCGCCCCCTGCCCCTCCAGATGGACCTGGTTTATGGAGTCGGCGATTAGGCGCGAGGCGGAAGCCGCCTGGACGTGGGAGAGGCTCTCGAACCTCACCTGCGCGCCCACGAAAAGGAGCAGGAGTATTGGCACGAGCAGCAGGAGCACTAGGCCTACGGTCGCAAGCATCTCTATGGATGCCTGGCCCCTATGGTGTTTCGCAGCTTGCCCTGTCATCCTCGCACCCTATATATTCCTCCGCGTCTGTGTCATCGGTCCCGAGATAGAATTCCGCGCTTTCCGCCGAGAAGCGGAAGTTGCCGACCTCCGAGACCATCGGGTCGGAATCCGCGCACATGTAAACGTCCTTGCATCCCGGCATGCCCCTCATCTTGTCGCCCTCCTCGCGGGCGAAGAATTCCCTGTCCACGCGGCTGTATTCGTTCCAGCCAGGGTTGTCCACCCCTCCGGCCCACTTGCCGACCAGGGTCGTCTCAATCCCGATGGGGCTGGAGCGGGAATAGCTGTCCTCAAGGAGCCTCTGGAGGAAGGACGGCGCCTCGGGATTAACGATGTAATAGGAGCACCTGGCGAAGTCCCTCAGGTTCTCTATGTCGAAAATGGCGCCGGGATTGTTGTCCTTGCGGTCCACGTCTGCGAGGACCTGCTCGTGGGAGTACTGGGTTATGAAAAGCACGGAGTTCGGGAACGGGATTGGCCTGAGCGGGCCGGTTGACTCCTCGTATATGTCGTCCCTGAAGTCCTCCTCGTCCGCATATACTATGAAGGGCCTGTCCGTATAATGGGAGCCGGACTGCTCTATGCTCTCCTCGCACCTTGTTGAGCCGCCGCCGGAGTCCTCCTCCCGCTCTATCCTGTTGAACGTGTCCTGCTGGTTGGAGCATCCGGGCGGGTCCACGGGCTCGTTCAGGAGTATGTATGCGCCGAACTGGCCCCAGTTTTCCACCCCCTTGATGTCGCTGTAGTTGCCCACAAGGATGGACTGGGAGGGATGGGCCACGTATTCCGCCTCGTCCCAGAACACGATGTCGCCATAGAACCATCCCTGGCCTATGCGGGTGTCCTGGCCGATTTTATCTGGGTAAAGGATGGTGTGCGCCTCATCGAAGGGAAGGTCCTCCCCGCCTTCCGCTTCCGCGTGCGGATAAATGTAGATGCCCTTGTATATGGTGAGGTTCGGGTCCCCGCCCTCCCTGAGCTTGTCGATGCTCTCCCTTGCGAGAAGCGGGTCGAGGAAGCCGGTCGCGTTCACAATCCGGGAGATGCGGTAGGTCCTTTCGAGCGAGGTCGCGGTCTGGAGGTCCCTTATCTTCAGGTGGAGGGTGAGGTTCATCTCGAGCTCGAGCGGGTGCGCGGTCTCGTTGAGGGAATAGTTTGATACGGAGAAATTCTCGATGGCGAAGCCGGACTTGGAAAGGGATTCGCTGAGCGTGCCGAAGAAGCCGCTGAAGCAGTAGGTCTCGCTCTCCTCGGGCGTGTAGGATGCCGGGATGCCGTCGGAGTAATGGTCGGCGGAGGAGGTGCAGTTGGAGAGGAGCTCGAAGAACGCGGCGCGCACGTGGCCGTATTCGTCGCCCTCCTTGTCAAGCAGCTCGTGCCCGACCGAGTGGTTCACTAGCGTGTAGAGCGCATAATGGGAGGAGATGTCCGCGTACTGGCTCATCCTCTGCTCGCTGACCTGGTCCGCCAGGGTGGTGAGCGTCGAGGCGCGGAAGGCGTCGGAATAGGTGCGCTCCGAGGTCTCTATCGCCCTAACCCACGCATATGTGGAGACGAGTATGTATGAGAGGAGTATGAATGAGACGAGCACGAAGAAGAATCCCTTGTAGTTCCCTGCGCCGTTCATGCGTACACCGTGAGTCTCACCAGCTGCAGCGAAGCGTCGCCTATCATGCCGTGGTCATAGGGCGGAATGTCGCAGACGGTGTAGTTGCCATTGCACGTGATATACCCGTATGGGCTCTCGCCCGGGTTCCTGGCAGGGTCGAGTATGAGGTAGACCGATTGGGCAGTCGCCTTCAGCTTGTAGTAGTTGCGGTTGTGGGCGTTTTCCCCGCTTTCGTCGGTTGCGGTGTCGTAGAGGACCTGCCAGCCTCCGGTTTCGTTGTTCCAGCTCTCGAGCCTGTAGCCGAACTGCTCGGGTATGAGCGCGCCTATGTAGAGCCTAGCGGGCTGTGGCTCCTCCGGAAGGCTGCCTATTATGTGGTCCAGGTATGTCTGGTCGTGGTCGTATGCGGTCGTCGCAAGGGAAAGCAGGGTGTCCTTGGCGAGGTAGTTCGCCTGCATTAGGCCGGCATAGTAGGCCGAGGGAACCGTGGAAAAGAAGACGAGCGTGTAGAGGGCCGCCACCACAAGGGTGAAGGCCACGAATGAATCGAGGGAAAATACAAACGCCTTCCTGCTTTTCATCGCATTAACCTAGGATAAATAGTGTTTTTAAACATGACTATGGCGGAGGGAAGCATTTAAAAACATAAATGCACACAGTAATACTGCGTGATGCGCGTATGACAGAGGAAAGGGTGCTTTTGATAACATCGGCCCTGCTGAAGAAGCGCGGCCAGGCAAAGCCGGGGAAGGGGAGCGTCAGGGACGTGCTTGCCGCCGCAAAGGCCATCAGCAGCAATTTCGACCTCGCGATCGAGATAAGCGCGGCGAAGGGCAGGGGGGACTGGCAACATGCGTGCTCCCTTGTGCTGGACGGGGCGCTCCACAAGATAAAGGAGGAGAACGCGCGCTTGAGGTGCGCCGGGAAGAAGACCCTGGAATCTGAAGACGTCGACAGGATAATAAGCGACGAATCGGGGCGGCTCTGCACCATACTGATAGAGGTCTACAAGAGGGGCGTCTGCGGAAGGAGCCTCCACGACTGGAAGAGGTTTGCAGAGGAGACGAGGGAGACGCTGATAGCGGGCCTGACGGAGGTGCTGCTCGAAAAGGGCGGCGAGACCATATCATTCCTGAGGATAACGCCGGACGAGCTAGCGCACCTGGGTGCGCTCTGGATAGTGGCCGAATACCGCGCGGAAACGGAGATCGCAAGGATGGAATCCAACGAAACCGCCCTGGAAAAGCTGCGCAAGACCCCGGTATCATAGAAAAGAATAAAAAGCCGGGAGCGGATTGTTTCATTATTCTTGGAAGTGGGGATTCTTATGCGCGAGATTGAGCACTTTGAGGTGAGCGGGAAGCGTATAGTGAAGAGGGTAGACATAAACTCGCCCATCGATGAGAAGGGGGACATAGTCATCAACCCGAGGATAAGGAGGCACGCCCAGAGCATAAAGGAGCTCAGCGACCGCGGGGCTAAGGTCATCGTGACGGCGCACCAGGGGAGGAAGGGAGACGAGGACTTCCTGAGCCTGGAGAAGCACGCGGGCATGATCGCGGGCCTCACGGGGAAGGCGGTCAGGTTCGTACCGGGCACTAGCGGGGAGAGGGTGGAGAAGGAGATAGCGGGCATGAAGCCGGGCGACATCCTTGTCCTTGAGAACACCCGCATGTGGGAGAACGAGGAGGAGAACATAAGGGAGAACCCGCTCACGAAGGTGCTGGCGAAGAACACTGACATCTACCTATTGGACGCGATGAGCGTGGCGCACAGGGAGCACGCGTCGGTCGTAGGGCTGACCAATTATGTGAAGAGCGGTGTCGGGTTCGTGCTCAGGAACGAGCTGACCGCGCTGCAGAAGATGGAAGGGGGCGAGGTCCTGCTCATAATAGGCGGGGGGAAGGCCAAGGACTCCTTAAGGATAATGGGGAGCTGGCTCGCGAGCGGCAAGGCCAGCAGGGTGCTCCTCGGAGGGACTGTTGCGGTGCTGTTCATTTATGCCGACGGGTACAGGAACGAGGCGAGCAAAAAATACCTGGAGGAGGAAGGGCTGATGGCGTTCGTTCCGCAGGCGAAGGAGCTCCTGGAAAAATACAGGGACAGGGTCTTCGTGCCCGAGGATGTTGCGCTCAACCTCGAGGGAAGGAGGGTGGAGAGCAGGGTGGACGCGCTCGGGGAGGGGCCGATTTTCGACATAGGTGAGGAGACCATAGAGAAGTATTCCGAGGAGATATTCAACACGAAAAAAATACTCATAAACGGGCCGATGGGGGTGTACGAGATGCCCAATTTCGAGACCGGCACCAGGAAGGTGCTGGAGGCGATTGCGGAGAGCGAGGCCTTCTCGCTCGTGGGCGGGGGGCACACCATATCGGCGATAGAGAAGTTCAGGATTCCGGAGGAGAAGTTCGGCTATGTGAGCCTTTCGGGCAAGGCGCTCATCCAATACCTGAGCGGGAAGGAGCTCCCAGCCCTAAAAGCTCTTAAAGAGAGCAGTTCCAAGTAAAACCCTTAGGCACGGAGGCGGCCCTCATGGACAAAAAGGTCGAAGCAGGGGAGAACATCACGAACGCGAAGGCGTTCTGCTCGTCCCTGCTGAGGGACGGCACCACACTCACGCAC
>JAXDAS010000048.1:0-6686 GCA_034679605.1 Microcaldota archaeon | reverse complement strand
GAGAGAAAAGTGAAGCCCTCGGTCTCCCGCATCGTGCTTGAGGCGGGGAGGAACACCCTCTTCCCCGGTGTTTCCAGATGAGCACCTACCTCCTCATAAATTTGGCAATCATCATTTTCCCGTTACTCGCCTCCTTCGAGCCCTGGTTCCTCCACCACATCAAAAACCTAAAGGCAATCCTTGCCTCCATCCTTATCGTTGGAATTCCCTTCGTCGCCTACGACATGTTCGCGACCGCAATGGGCTTCTGGTCCTTCCATCCCGCGCACGTCGGCAGCCTCCAAATCCTGAACATCCCATTGGAAGAGGCATTATTCTTCATCACCGCCCCCTTCAGCTGCTTATTTGTGTACGAATGCATCCAGCTCTTTTTCAAGGACAAAACCCTCCGCCTCCCGAACGCCTCCCTCTTCATTGCGGGCCTCCTTCTCTTCCTCTCCATCCTCGCGATGTCCCGCAGCTACACCGCCACCATCCTTTGCTTCTCGGGCATCACAATCCTTCTCGCCCGCCTCCTCCGCCCCGCACTTTTAGTTTCCTCCAACTTCTACATTTTCCTCCTCATCTCTTTCATTCTCTTCCTCATCTTCAACTACATCCTTACCTCCCTGCCCATAGTGATGTACGGCCCGGAATTCAATTTGGGAATCCGAATCCTCACCATTCCCATAGAGGATTTTTTCTTCAACTTCTCCATGCTCACCCTGAACCTGCTTGTCTATCTATTGGCAAAAGAAAAGCTAAAGTGACCCCATGCTCGACATTATTCTTGCCATAGGCCTTCTCGGCGCGCTTATCCAGCTCGCCGCATTCGTCCTCAACCTCTTCGGGAAAATCTCTCACGAATCCGTCCGCTACATCTCCGCGAACGCGCTCGGCTGCGTACTCACCTCCTATTACGCAATAACAATGCAGGACATCCCGTTCCTGCTCCTGGAAATCGCCTGGGGCTCCGCCGCCTTCTACAAATTGTTCCAGAAATTTGCGAAGAAGTAAGCCAATCCATTATTAACCCTGTATGCCAAATTCTCCCCAGGTGTAACCATGGAAGAGGAATGCTGCCCGAAGTTCGACCCGAAGCCGTGGGAAGGAAAGGTTTTCGAATGGAAAAACAAGAAGTTTGTGAAGGACAAGGTGTTTACCCTTTTCCACATCCCGCTGAATTTCGGCAGCGTGATAACAAAACTCAACAAAAAGATAGATGCCGCGGGGGCGAAAGTGCCGGACTGGCTATGCCTTTCCGATGACACCTCTATTTTCAACATGGACCTCTACGTGGCGGTGGACAAAGAGGTTCCCGACGCTGAGAACACGACCCTGAGCGGAAAGTTCCTCAGCAGGGTATACGAGGGCCCGTACCAGGACACGGGCAAATGGTGCGAGGACTACAAGGCATACGCGAAAAAGCAGGGTTTTGAGATAAAGAAATGGTACATGTGGTACACCACGTGCCCAAAATGCGCGAAGAAATACGGGAAGAATTACGTGGTCATAATATGCGAAGTGAAATGAGCGGCATCCTCGCGGATGTCCGGAAGGAGCTTAGACGGAATGCCCGGGCCGATATCCGCGACAGCGCGAAGCGCTTTTTCAAGGAAAATGTGAAGGTTTACGGGATAAAGACCGCAACAGTGCAGCTCATCTCCAAGAAGCATTTCAGCCGAATCAGGCACCTGCAAAAGGATGAAATCTACGAATTGTGCGAGGGCCTGTTCCGCTCCGGCTTTATGGAGGAATCATTCATCGCATGCAACTGGTCATACTCCGTCCGGAAAAAATTCGAGGAGCGCGACCTCCTCATTTTTGAGAGGTGGCTCAGCCTCTACATATCCAACTGGGCGTCCTGTGACACCCTCTGCAACCACACAGTCGGCTCTTTCATCGAGATGTTCCCCGCCCGCATCTCCGCGCTCAAAAAATGGGCGAAATCAAAAAACATGTGGATGAGGAGGGCAGCGGCCGTATCCCTCATCGTCCCTGCGAAAAAAGGGGAATTCCTGAAGGAGGCGTTTGGGATTTCAGATATCCTGCTCCATGATTCCGAAGACCTTGTCCAGAAGGGGTACGGATGGCTGCTCAAGGAGGAAAGCAGGGTCCGCCAAAAAGAGGTCTTCAATTACGTGATGAGGAACAAAAAAACAATGCCCCGGACCGCGCTCAGGTATGCAATAGAAAAGATGCCGCCTGCCCTCCGGGCAACAGCAATGGGGAGATAATATGGACAAACAGGTAGCGGATTACATTAAAGGGCAAAAGAGCCCCCAGCGGGAAATCCTAATCAAGGTGAGAAAACTCATCCTCAAGGCCCTCCCCGGCTGCGGCGAGGAAATGCGATGGGGCGTCCCGGTTTTTGCGGACGGAAAATTTTACATCGCCGCGATGAAAACCCGCGTTCACTTAGGTTTTTCGGTCAGCGGCCTGGGCAAGGATGAAATTGGCCTATTCGAAGGCAGCGGAAAGCTGATGAGGCACATAAAGATAGATTCCATTGATTTTGACGAGAAAAAGCTCGCAAAACTAATCAAAATGGTGGCTAAAAAATCATCCTGCAAAGGATGCTAGGCGCCCCCTGCGCAGGTTTATTAACTAAAGTTCAGTAATACTTCCACGTGATGACAAAGGTTCGGAAAAACGCGGAGGGGAGCGCCCCTCCCCATTTTTACCGGTCATTCTGACCCTCCCCCAACTTCACTTTGACACGCTTTGAACTGCTCCTTACGCAGGTTTATTAATTGCCAGCGCAGTAATTATTCCACGTGATGACAAAGGTGATCGCTGAGGGCGCAAGCCCAATGAGGATTGATAGGCGGTCTGACCATATTCATTAGATGTGCGGAAGCCCCTGCAGCAGATTTTAATATCCACATGCCAAACATGGCAGCAATGGAACTCGGGAAAACCCTCTACGTGCATAAAAGGAGCGCATGGCGCGCCTGGCTTTCCAAAAACCACAAAAGAGAGAAGGAAATCTGGCTGATCTATTACAGAAAGTCCTCCAAAAAGCCGAGAATCCCCTACAACGACGCCGTTGAAGAGGCACTGTGCTTCGGCTGGATAGACAGCACCGTGAAAAAAGTGGACGAAGAAATGTTCGCCCAGCGCTTCACCCCAAGGAAACGCACCAGCCGGCTTTCCCAGATGAACCGTGAGAGGATAAGGAAGCTCATAAGGGAAGGAAAGATGACAAAAGCCGGGCTGGATGCGGTTTCCCATGCGTTCAAGCCGGAAGCAGACCACGATTTTTTCACAATCCCGAAGGGCATCCTTAATGCGATAAGGAGGAACCCGGAAGCATGGGCGCATTTCCAGAAGCTTCCCAAGCACTACGTGCGCATCCGGATTGCATACATCCAAGGCCAGGGGCGCCACAGCGAGGATGCGTTCAAAAGAAGCCTAAGGAACTTCATAAGAATCACTGCAAAAGGAAAGAGGTTCGGAATGGTGCGGGACTGAGGTCATTTCTTCTCCAAATGCAGCTCCCGCATATACAGGAAAAGCGGAAGCCCCAGCGACATCCCAACAAGGAACACGCAGGCAATCGGGACCCAAAGCCTCTCCATCCCCAGCCTCCTCCCCTCCACAACAATGAGGATAAGGGAAGCCAGCGCCGTAACCAGCAAATCCATCGCAATCATAGAGCTGCTCCTGTTCGCGAACACCTGCCGCAGGAAAAGGAAAAAATCAAACCCGCCCGTCTCCGCAACCAAAAGTGCAAGTTGGGAAACGGGCAGCAAAAACCCAAGCACGCAAAGCGCGAGATACAGGTATTTCATCCTCATCTTAGCGCCCGCTACTCCATGGCCCCAGGCCCCTTCTTTCCGCCCTTCGTCTTCAGCGGAACAATATTCGCGCCGGTCATGTCCGACATCACGTTCACCAGGTTGCTCTTCGAGTCTATCACATACTTGGTCCCGTTCTCGAAGGAGTCCCTGAAGGTCTCCAGCGCTTTATAAGTCTGCGCCTCGTTCTTGAAGTGCTTCTGTATCGCTTCGTTAACTATGCGCACCCTGTTCGCCTCTGCCTCGGCAAGCCTCTCTATTGCCTGCGCCTTTCCGTCCGCCTCCAGGATCTCGCTCTGCTTTGTCGCCTCAGCAACCTTAATCAGCGCCCTCTTCTCACCGTCCGCCTTTGTCTCGGCGGCGGTCGCAAGGTCCTGCGCCGCGATCTTCTCCTGCTCCGCCTTCACGACCTTGTTCATTGAGTCCTGCACGTCCTGCGGAGGCTCGATCCTCTGCAGCTCCACGCGCAGCACGTCCACCCCGTAATTAGCCGTCTCCTTATCCAATATCTCCTCTATTCTCGTGTTGATGATGCTCCTGTTCTCGTTCGCCTCCGTGAGCGTCATCTGCCCTATCACCGCCCTCAACGTGGTCTGGGCCAGGGTGGTCAATTGGCTCCTCACATCGTTAACCTGATAGAGGGAGTTCTCCACGTTCTGTATCCTGTAGTAGATGACCGCATCCACCACCGCGTTCAATTTATCCTTCGTAATGACATTCTGCGAACCGACATCAATCATCCTTTCCGTCGTGTTCACAAGAATCATGTTGTCCACAAAGGGAATGATGATGTGTATCCCCGCGTCCACGGTCTTCTGGTATTTCCCGAACCTTTCCACCACGCCCCTCTCGATCGGCCTGACTATCCTTATGCCCATCAGAAGGAGCACAAAAATCCCAGCACCCACGAACAATAGACATATTTCTTCCAATGCCATGTAAATTCCCCGCGCATATTATGCATAAGTTGCTTAAATATTTTTCTGCCTCGCCCTGCTTGCCGCCCTCAGGAACAGCACAATGAGCAGAAGAAGCCCCCCATAGTCAAAGAAGGGAATCAGCACGCAGCAATAGAGCAGCGCCCCGGCCCCCCCCAGCAGCGTTATTGCCATCTCCCCCGAGTTGTGCATCGCGTGGAAGAAGGCTGCGACCGGCACCCCCGCCAGCAGGCCCAGCCCCGGGAATTCGAATTTCCTTTCGGCCAGGTATCCGATTGTGGCGCCGGTTATCGCCGTATACAGCCCGTGGTTCGCAGAGAACATCACCGACCTAAGCAGGAATATGAGCAGCCAGGACCAAACGTCAGCGCCCATCGGGTTGTCCAGCAGATAGAGCCAGTTCTCTATGAAGGCGAATCCCATCCCTATGGTGAACCCGAACACTATCCCATCCTCTATCGAATTGAACTCGTGGTGGTTCGCAAAAATAAGCAATCCGCCCCCCTTGAAAAACTCCTCCACCGGAGGCGCGACAAGGAACGCCGTGAAGAACCCGAGCCCGGCCAGCCCGAAGAGCAGCCCCATTGCCGAATTTATCCCAATCGCCATGAGCGCGGCCAGCATCCCCCACAGGAACAGCGTGACCAGCACCCTCAATGGCTCCCTTTCCTTGTAGTCCGCGTACCACCAGATGAAGCACCATAGGAACGGGATTATGAACGCAATCAGCCCGGACATCAGGAACGCCGCCAGGGCGGTCCAGGACTTCCACACCTCAGCTGCCACCGCCATATAGAATATGACTATGAGTATGCCCAGAAGCTCAATCGCCCAGAAATACGGGGAAACCATCGCGGCGTGCACCTTCTCGTGCATTTTCCTTTTAGTGGAGAACGGCGCCAGCAGCGTTTTCATCGAATACTCGCCCTTGTAAGCTTCGCGGTGCCTGGTCCTTTTCGCGATCCACCATGCGGCAAGCGCCAGCGGGATTATGAGAAGCAGGAATGCGCCCCCCACGCAAAAGAGCGTATTTCCCGTGAAGCCCCAGAAATTATCCTCATAGCCATCCCAGTCCGCCCGCACCTCCATGGGCCCGTACGCGTATTCCCCCTCCTCCCTTGTGAGCACCGCATATAATTTGTAATTCTCCGAATTCTCGTAATTATAAGGGATGGTTGCGTTGCATTCCAGCTCGGTCATCCCTGCCCAGCTTTCCATCTCGCCGAGGCAGTCCACCTCCCCCAGCCCCCTTCCCTCCCCGAATACCCTGAGTACGAGAGAATCGGTATCCTCCAGCGGGGGCGTCCTCAGGAGAAGGGGCGCCACATAAGGCGAGTCCTCCGGGGAGGCATATGCGGGCAGCCCCTCGGCGCTGAACTCCTGCGCCCTTTCCATCGCCTCCAGCTCCTCCAGCCCCAGGTCCTCTCCGATAAAAACAGGCAGGATGATCATCACAAGGCTTACAAATATCCCGGAGGCCACAAGCAGCGCAACAAATATCGGGAGTGCCCTGTCCAACCAGCCCAGCATCAGCGGATTTTTCCCGTAATGTGTTTAAATCCCCTTGCCCTAGGGGTTAAGCATCCATATGGCGAAGTTCAGAACCGCCGCGAAGCTCACCCACAGTATATATGGAATAAGCGCAATCCCCGCCCATTTCGAAATCCTGTAGAACTCCCTTATCGTCTCTATTATTAGCGCCCAAAGCACAATTATGACAAAGAATGCCATCATGGGGCTCTGCATTCCGAAAAACACTATCGACCAGAGCACATTCACCGCAAGCTGCGCCCCGAAGATTCCCAGCGCCCTCTTCACGCCCTTTTTCTCCATCCCCTCTGCCCACACAATATATGCCGCAACCCCCATCAGGAAATACAAGGCGGTCCAGACCGGCCCGAAAACCCAGTTCGGAGGATTGAAAGCCGGCTTCTCCAGCCCCGCGTACCACGTAGGGATATTGCTGAAC
>JAXDAS010000047.1:0-3926 GCA_034679605.1 Microcaldota archaeon | reverse complement strand
ATTTCGGATGGAGGGGGGTGCAGACCGTCTGCCCGAATGCGACCATGGACATGTTGAGCTTTTTCTTGTATTTGCTTGAGATTATGCGGTCCAGCGCATCGTTGGTCTTTTCCGGGGATTTTGTTCTTACGAGGCCGAGGCGGTTGCTTATCCTGTGGACGTGGGTGTCCACCCCGATGGTGTGCTTTCCGAAGGCGGAGGCGAGCACTATGTTGGCGGTTTTCCTTCCAACTCCTGGGAGGGAAACAAGTTCGTTGAAGGAGGATGGGACTTTCCCTCCGAAATCATCCAGAAGCTTGCGGGCTAGCGAGTGCAGATGCTTCGCCTTGGTCTTGTAGAAACCAACGGGGTAAATGAGGCGGGAGATTTGCGATACTGGAAGGCGGGAGAGCTTCCGAGGGGTGGATGCGCGGGAGAGGAGCCTTTTCCCGGCCCTTATGGTGGTTTCGTCCCTGGTGCGGGCTGAGAGAACGGTGAAGATGAGGATTGCGAAAGGCCCCTTCCCGATTGCAGATTCTACGGAAAGGATGGGAGCCCCCCTTTTGGAGGACTCCCTCTGCATGAGAAGGAGCATCCTTCCGGTTTCCATAAAAAACAAAGGTTCAGGAGGCAACTTCGTGGATTACCTTCACGGAAACGACCACCGCCCCCGGTATGGTGAAGATAATCATGTAGTTGACCGCCTGGAATATCTGCTCCCCGATGTATTGGATGTTGGAGGTCAGCAGGTTTATGTACATTCCCGCGGCAAGCAGCGTGAGCACCCCTATCAGGAACTTCGTCTTCTCTATGTCCCTGATGTTGAGCAGCCCGACCACGAAACCCAGCGCCGCCAGAACGGTTATTACGCCCTGGTTCGCAGGCATTGCGAATCCCGCCAGTACCGCTATCAATATGCCCGCGATGTACGACCATGGCCCGACTACCTGCAGCCATTGCTTCATTTTCTTTTCAACCACTTGTTCCACCTCGGAAAGCCTACACCCGTGAGGAATTAAAACCTTGCGCTGGAGGGAAAAACGGTTCCGATGAAAAGAAAGGTTTACGAAGTATGGGGAATGTGGGCCATCACTCCGGCGGGTATTAAGAAGGACTGGTCGCTTGCTGTAGAGGGGGACCGGATAATAGATTCTGGAAAAAGAAGCGAAATAAGAAGGAAATACAAATTTTCGGATTCCCTCGGAGGGGAGGACAGGCTGGTTTGCCCGGGGTTTGTGGACACGCACATGCACTCGTACCAGATTGCCACGAAGGGGATTACGCCGGACATGAGCCTCCTTGCCTGGCTCAAGAAATACATATGGAAATGGGAAGGCGGGCTCACCCGGGAGAAGGCGAAGGCGTGCGCGGAGGTCGCGTATCTGCAGATGATAAGGGGTGGAACGACTTCTTTTTCGGATTTCACCGCGGTGCACCATGTAGAGGAGGCGTTCAGGGTCGCGGAGAAATTTGGATTGCGGGGAATGATTGGAAAGACGCTTATGGACCGGAACGGCCCCCCCGAGCAGGTGGAGGGCACGGATTTTGCGCTCCGGGATAGTGAGAGATTATTGCGGAAGTGGAATGGGAAGGGAGATGGGAGATTGAGTTATGCGCTTACTCCGCGGTTTGCGCTCACATGCACGGATGAGTTGCTTTTGGGTGCTGGGGAGATGGCGGATAAGTATGGGGTGTTTTTCCGCACGCATACGGATGAGAACACGCTGGAAAGGAAGGGGGACATGGACATGTACGGAACCGGCCCGATAAGGCATTTTGAGAAACTGGGCATACTCAATGAGAGGACCCTGCTTGCGCACTGCATATGGTGCACGGAAAAGGAATTGCGGCTTTTGAAGAAGAGGAAGGTGAAGGTGGCGCATTGCCCTGGCTCCAACATGTTCCTTGCGAGCGGGGTGGCGAATGTGCCGGAGATGCTGAGGATGGGGATTACGGTGGGCCTTGGAACGGATGTGGCGGCGTACTACAATTTCAGCATGATGGAGCAGATGCGATTGGCTTGCCTCCTGCAAAAGGTGCACAGGAGGGACCCGCACGCGATGGACCACGAGAAGGCGTTCGCGATGGGGACTTGGATGGGCGCGCAGGCATTGGGGATGGATCATACTGGAAAATTGGCGAGGGGAATGAAGGCGGATATTCTTCTATTGTCCACCAACCACCTTGCATTCTCTCCGATGAACGACCCATTGAGCCAGATAGTGTATTCGGCGTTCCCTTCCGCGGTTGACACGACCATTTGTGACGGGAAAGTATTGATGAGGGAAAGGAAGGTCCTTGTTGCTAATTCGCATATGGTGATGAAAAGGGCGAGGGAGCTTCTGGAAATGAAGGGCTAGGCGAGCGGCGGGGGCAGGCCGTTTGATACCTCTACCTGGTAGAGCAGGATTATGAAGAGCAGGTATAGGCCGAGCAGGAGCACCCCCCATATTTTCCCAAGTTTCCTGGTGCCTACGGCGAGGTAGAGGAGGACGACGTTGGCGAGAATGGAGAAGAGGAGGGTTATCAGGAACGTGTTCGGGGCGAGTATCTCTATCGGGTTTATGAGGGAGGCTATCCCCAAAACCATCGTGAGGTTCACTATGGTGCTCCCCACGGCGTTGCCGAACGCGAGGGAGTATTCCTTCTTGCGGGCCGCGGCGAGGGAGACGGAAAGCTCCGGAAGTGTTGTGCCTATGGAGACGAGGGTCGCGCCTATGAAGCTTCTGGAGATGCCGGCCATTTCGGAAAGGCCCACGGCTGCGCCGACAGCGAGCCCGGCGCTCACAATGACTATTGCAATCCCCAGGAAAAACATCAGGAAGGCGGAGAGCGCCTCCTTTTTGGAGACCTGCTGGTTGTCCAGATTGGGGGACTTGTTTTTCACCGTAACGTAGTAGATGTAAACCATGAAGGCGAGGAGCAGCAGTGCGCCCTCTAAACGGTCTATCACAGGGATTCCGAGGACGAAGGCCGAATAGATGAAATAGACCGTTATCACGGAGGTCACTAGGAGGACGCCCCCGACCTCCGCGGCTTCGTGGCGCTTGAGGACGAGGCCCCCGGTGATGGAGCAGAGGCCGATTATAAGCAGTATGTCGGTTATGTTCGCCCCGAAAACGTTTCCCACGGAGAGCGCGCCCTGCCCCGTGAATGAGGAGACGATTGCAACGGAGAATTCCGGCAGGGAGGTGGAGCCAGCAAGGAGCAGAAAACCCACCGCCATCCTTGAGATTCCGAAATAATCCGAAAGGATGATGGATTTGTCCGTGACCATGCTCGAGGATTTGGCAAGGATTATGAGGGAGGCGAGAAGAATCAGGATTTCCAGGAGCATGGGTGGAATAAGGGGAAAAAGGAATAAAAAGAAGGGGGGTGGCTACCCGCTTGCCGCCTTCGCGCGCTCCTGCAGGACGAGGTTTGCGATTATGGCAGTTGTCCTCTCACTGGAAAACCGCAATTCCTGCAGGGAAGGAATAAGGGTGGAGACGTCCGAGCCGTTGGCCACTGCGTACTTTAACGCCCAGAGGATATTTTCCACAGTGTTCCTTTCTCCGCATGCTAGAGTGGTACGGAGGGATGGATACGTCTCGGATATGTCCCCACCCTTACTGGCCTCATGACGCAATTGATAGGCTGCGTTGACCCTAACCTTAGGGTTCTCTGAAGCGAGGTCCCTCATCATCCTTGCAAGCCTGGAGTGCTCCAGAAGAGGGCTTTGGCGTATGGGCTTCCTGCCCGTGTCCACTGCAATTCTTTCACTTGTTCCCTGTGCCTCTGCCATGTTTTTCACCTCAGCCTATCTGTTCCGGAAGAACGGTCTCTTCGTCCGCAAGGTCTATCGCCAGGTCGTCGAGCAGGAGGTCCTCTTCGCTTATGTCGCTTAGGGCCACCTCGCCGGTTCCAACCACGGGCGGGAGGGCGGTGCTGTCATCCCCGAGTTCTAT
>JAXDAS010000046.1:0-4341 GCA_034679605.1 Microcaldota archaeon | reverse complement strand
ATCGAAGGTTGGCGCCTTGCTCCGGAGAACCGCCTGCGCGAGGAGGAGGTGCGCGAACTCGTGGGCGAGCGCCGCCATCCTGAGCTCTTCGGAAGAGCTTATTTTCCATCCGTTGAAATATGCCTGGAGGCCCCTCTGCCATCCGACCGGCCCGCGGTCCCTGAAAGCCATTACGGGGTCGTCTTCGTGGATGAATTCCTCGGCCACCGGGCCGCCCGCAGGGGGCCTGAAGACCACCGGTGCGCGCGGAAGGGGGCCGTGCCAGCGGGTTTCGAAAACGGATTCCAGATGATAAAGGACGGCCCTCCTGTCTTCTACTGAATAGGAGATGTTTTTCTTTGCGATCCTTTCCCTCAAAGGCTCCATTATGCGCCTGAAAAATGAATCTTTTGGCGGAACTTGAGGCGTAATCTCAAGGCTGCGGGTTGAACTCATTATAATATAGTAAAGAATACACTATTTAAACCTTTTTACCACGTAAAACTCAGCAGACCTGTATCTCCGCATTGGAGGAAACGTCCATGGACATGGGAATGTCCAGCTTCGCCTCCATCCTCCAGGTGACCTTTCGGCCGTTAGCCCAGTGCTGGGAATGGGGCGCGGACTCCGGAATCCTGAATTCGACGGAATAGGAGCTGTCGTTGTATTCCTTTTCCCCGGAAATCTCCTTTGTTTCCGCGAATACGACGGATTCCGAAACAGAGGTGGTGGTGCGGAGGTGCGTGGAGCGCGGGATCCCGAGTTCGGTGTCCAGCCTGTAGTCGTAACGGTCCATCTCGCGGCTGACGGCCACCTTTTTCTGCTCTATGCAATAGAGGCGTGCGGAAAGGGAACGCGCCTTGACGGGCCTCTTGAGGTCCAGGACTATGGTGGCGGATACCCTGTCCCCCGCGGCACAGGTGGCGCTGTTCGGGATGATTTTTATCCTGCTGCCCACCGCATTCAGCTGCGCGTCTATGAACTTTTTCACTGGCATGGCAATTAGTGGGATGTAAAAAATTATTAAGGGTGCGGGGCTGTTGCGGAAAGGTTGCGGGCGGCCCCCAACGCGTCAAGGGCGCTTTTTTCCTTGTCCTTTATCTCCAGCATAACGTCGAAATCAAGGCCGCGCGCCTGCGCCAAAAAGGAGCGGAAATCCTCCAAATCTATATGGAAGGTGTGCGTTCCGGGGCGGGCGCCAATCTTCTGCGTGCTGTAGTCGCACATGAGCGGGCCGTCGCTTTTTTTCCAGGTTTTTTGCGCAAGGAGGAGGGCTTCCCTCATGCTTTCCCCGTTGTTCAGGAGGGAGTGGTGGAAGGAATCGAATAGAATTGGGATCTTGCAGAGAGAATGGATGCGGAGGCAGTCCCGGAGGGAGAAGAGCCTGTCGTCGTTTTCTATCACCAGGCGCCTCTTTATGCGGGCGGGCAGATTTCCGTACCTCTCCACAAATCTCCCTATCGCCGCTTCTTTGTCCCCGTAAACCCCTCCCACGTGGATTTGCATCTTTGCGGAGGGATCCAGCCCAAGAGCATCCAGAACTTTTGCATGGTAGTCAAGTTCCGCGACGCTCCTCTGCACTATTCCCTCATCCAAGGCGTTTATGAGGACGAACTGGTCCGGGTGCATGGAGATGCGCATTTTATTTTTCCTTATGAGGGAGCCGATTGCCCGGAATTCATTTTTGAAACGGGAGGCCCAGTCGGATCTGCACACGGGATGGGAGGCGAAAGGCACCAAATCCGAGCTTATGCGGAAGAAGAGGAGGCCCCTTTCCAGGTTGTAACGGAGGATTCTGGAAAGGCAGGTGAGGTTGTTCTCCAGGCACGAGAAGAGCCTTTCCTCAGAATAGGAAGCGAGGCGGAAGGTGGAGTTGGCGGTGCAGCCCACGCTCCGGTTTATGCAGGGATATCCTATCCTCATGCGGAGTGATTGCCGATGCTCTAATTTAAGCTTTCCATATCATGGAAGAGCCTGAGTCGCATCATGTTTTTAAATATATTACGACATAATAAAAACGAGGAAAACCATGCGCAGGCTCACCCATCCCCTTGGGAACGGAACCGGCGGAAAATCCGCTGGCCTTCAGACGCTCGCGGAGCTCGCCCAAAGGGGGGTTTTCAAAGAGATACTGGAGGGAATGTCCAAGAGCAGCAGGTACAGGGGAGCCTCGGAAAGGATAATTGTTTCCGTGCCGGAAGGGATGGTGCTCACTTCGGGGCATTTTGAGAGCTATGTGCGCATCCCAAGTGTATCCGAGGCGGCCGCGTCCCGCTCGTACGCGAGAACCATGGGGGAAATAGCGCGGAACCCAATACGTGATGAGAGAACCCTGGAGGCGGCATTGGAGGCCGCGGAATCCCTTGAGGGGCCGGTCGCGGTTCGCTCGAGCGCGAGCTGCGAGGACAGCGGGAGGAAATCCCCCTTCGCCGGCAACTTCATGACCGCCTTTTTGCATCTGAAGGAGGGAATGCCGAAGGAGGAGAAGGCGCTGATGCTGCTCGGCGCGGTGAGGGAGGTGTATGCGAGCTTTTTTGCCGAGGGCGTGCAGAGGAAGATGCATTCCCTGGGGATAAGCCCTTCGGAGCATTATATGGCCGTGGTCCTGCAAAAGGTTATGGGAAGGAAGCAGACGGTCGAAATGGACGGCGGGACGCGCGAGCTCCACATGCCGTTTGCAAGCGCGGTGCTGGCCTCCAGGTCCATAGGTATACAAAGGCCCGCGGGGGTTGGGAGGGACAGCGCGTTCCTGAGGATGGGATTCGGGCTCGGGACACTCGTGGTCGCAGGGGACGGCGAGGAGCCGGTCCCGTGCACGATAATCTTTCCGGAGAGGCCTGGGATAGTCGACGCGCCCACGTCCATATCCATGCCCGAGGGAAGGGGCCACACATACCTGGACTCCCAAATAATGGATTTCCTGAAGACGCAGGACAGGTTCGACGCCCTGGATTTGGGAAAGGGGCGGGTGGAAAGGATAGGCATAGAGGACGTGAGGGACGAGATTTTCTTCAGGAGGAACGACGGCGCAATAACATCGCTGGAAAACGGAGAATTCGGCTGGAACATAAGGCCGGGATGGGGCAGGGTGGACAATATGCGGAACGTTTCGCTCAGGGCCACCTTCCAGAAATTCATCGGCAGCCCGGACGGTTTGCTTTTTGCGGAGTTCGCAGGCAGGCTTGCGAAAAGGCTCGCACATGAATGCGGGTTCGAGGTGGATATGGAGCTTGTGCTCATGCCGGGAAGGGAAAAATTCGAAATCGGGCTGGTCCAGCTCAGGCCTTTCGGAACCAAGGGAGAGAGGGTCATGCTGAGCGAGGTTTCCGAAGAAAGGATAATTGCGAGGACGGAAGACTGCATAGGGAACGGAAGGCACGAGATGGATGCAGTAGTGGTTGTTACGCGGGAGGCGCAGGGCGCCGCGGCCCCGGATGCGCAGGCGGAGATAGGGAAAATAAACAGGGAAATGCCTGGGAGGTATGCGCTCCTCGGGCCGAACGTGACTAAAGAGATGGGGATTGGCGGGGCATACGGGGAGGCGCACAACCCCGGGCTCGTAATTAGTTACGGGGCCGAGGATTCTAGGATGGCAGCAGCGGGCACGCACATGTTCAACAATATCGCGATGATGAGGGTTATAGAGGCGCCGGAAGAAGAGCTCGGGCCGAAGGTTGAAAGACTGCTTGAAGGCGCCGAGAGATTGTGTTCGGGGGTTTACCTGGTGCGCGGAAAATTCGTGGCGGAGCTCGATGGCACGAGCGGGCACGCGCAGGCTTACAGGGTGGTGGAATGAAGAGGCTTACCATAGAGCCGTACATGCCTGGGCCGGCGAAGCCCTCCATATTCAGGTCGGCAAGCCCGAGCGTGGACGGGTTCATAATCAACGAGAGGAGGATAAGGGACGTCTTCGCATACGTGGACAACCCCAAGAAGGCGGAAAAGATAAGGGAGACCGTGGTGAGCAGGCTGCCGCGCATCGGCTTCAGGCACGTGGAGTCCCCGGTCGAGTTCGCGTCCGCGAACGAGTCGGCGCCCGCGGTTCTTTTCGTGGACGACGTCACGGTTGGCGAGATAAGCAGGGAGACCATAAGGCGGACCTGCCCCGAAACTGTGGTGGTGCTGCTCTCCTCCAGGGAGGCGGTGTGCACCCTCCCCCTGCAGAATTCCTCGGAAGCGATGCCGGAGCTTATGAATGCTGATTTGGTTGCGCCGACCAAGGGCGCGGAAAAAACCGGCTTCGGCCCCATAGTGCACGCGTTCATACACCTCGCCGAGGACAAGCTGAACATAGAGAACGGGACGAACGCGAAAAGGTTCGTGGTGCTGGTCGTTGACGACGAGCCAAGATGGCTTTCGGAA
>JAXDAS010000045.1:0-4959 GCA_034679605.1 Microcaldota archaeon | reverse complement strand
TTCCGCGCCAGCAACATATCCATCTCCGATACTCCGGTGGCGAGGCCCGCAGTCTCCGTGACATACGGAACGCTCACAAAAACCCCGCAGATAGACCTGTCCCAGCGCGAATCTTACACGGTCGTTTTCGACCTCACCCCCCCGGAGATAGAGAACGTCGATGTATCCATGACCCCGTCCAAGGACCTGCGCATAAGGTTCGACGTGGTTGACCCAAACCCGCTCGCGAGCGGTCCGTCCCTCGACGACACAGTTGTCACGTACACCGTAAGCGGCACAACGCGCACAACCGCGGTCTATGTGGAGGGCGGTAAATACGCCGCTGAGATAGTCCGCCCGCCGGAGAACTCCCTGGTGCGCTTCACCATAATCACGAAGGACAAGGAGGGAAACATGAAGACCGTGGAGGGGGAATACCTAGTGCAGTCTTCCCAGCCCCCATCCAACCAGACGCAGCCGCCCTCCAACCAGACCCAGCCGCCCGAGCAGCCGCCCTCGATAATCCCGACCGAGAATCCGCTTTTCCTCGCCGCAGCCGCGATAGCCGGCCTTGCGCTCCTTTGGGTGGTCTACAACTATATCAGGGGCCTCACCTCCGGTGGCTGAAATGCGCCCCCCAACGATACCTTTATAAAGCATTTCTTCGTATATAAGTTGTGTGAAAAGGTGATAAAATGCCCAGAGGAAGGAGAATTGTCATAAACCGGAAAATTAACGACGATAAAATAGATCGTCTTACATCCCTTGACCTAGGCGACATCAGGAAAAGGAGAAGCGTGGTTGAGCGCAGCCTCTCTTCGTCCATATCCTCGGTCATGGAAGCCGCCCAGCGCACATACGAGCGCGCCAGGACCGGCGACAGCGAACTCAAGAGGACCGGGCTCCTTTCCATACAAGACTCATACGAATACCTCCGCTCAAAGGGCATGGACATCTCCTTCAGGGCATTCGGCGGCAGGATAGAGAGGCGGAGCATACCCTCCGTGAAGGTCGGGAAGAAGAGGTACATCCCGGTGCAGTCCCTCGAGGACATCCTTTCCGTAGGGAAGGAATTCTACACCATCCGCGAGGCCTACGAGCTCTACAAGAAATACAACCGCATAATAAACTACCGCGCATTCATCGGCAGGGTGGAGAAGAGCTCCATACCTTCCCTGAAAATCGGCACCAAGAGGCTAATCCCGAGGGACGCGATAGACAGCCTCTCCCACATCGCCAGGAAGTACTACTCGGTCAGCGAGGCGATAAGGGAGCTCCACGTCAAGGGCGTGGAGATAAAGAGGAACGCGTTCGAGCGCAGGCTCGACAGGAACCGCATCCCACACGTGAAGATAGGCGGCAGGCGCTTCATCCCCCGCGACGTCATCGACGAGCTCGCGGACAAGGAGATAGCCCTCAGCAAGCCTAAATAACCCTTTTGTTCCTACTCTTCCCATGCAGAGGAGGAGAGCCCTATTCCTGGACGCAGACTACACGGTGAGGAAAGGCCAGACATATGCCCGCCTCTTCGTAAAAGGAAAGAAGGCAACCCGCCTCCTCTACCCCTACGACCCCTACTTCTATGCGGATGCTGATGAGGGCGAGCGGGGGGCGATAGAATCCCTCTCCGTGAAGGCCAGGGACGGCCAGGCGATACGCCCGAAGCGCACCGAATTTGCGGAAAAAATCCTTTCCGGGGACAAAAAGCGCCTCCTGCGCGTCTACTGCCACGAGCCCCGCCACGTCCCCCTCCTCCGTGAGGCCATCCCATTCCCCTGCTACGAATCCGAAATACCATTCGGAAGGCGCTTCATGATGGACATGGGCCTCGTTCCCTTTTCCATAATCTCCTACGAGCGGGAGGGCCGCGTAATAAGGAAATTCCTGGGAGGCAGGGACGGAAGCCCCTACATGCTCCGCCGCTTCTCCTTCGACACAGAGGTCTACAACCCGGTGGGCGCGCCCCGCCCCCCCAAGGACCCCGTAATAATGTTCAGCTATTCCGATTCCGAGGGCTCGAAAGGCGTCGTCACTTTCAAGGAGGACCACAAGCCCTTCATAGAAGTGGTCGAGAACGAGAAGCAGCTGCTCGAGCGCTTCTTCTCGCTGATGGAAGAGCACGATGCGGACGTCCTCTTCGGATATAACACCACCAATTTCGACCTTCCCTATATGTTCGAGCGCGCGAAAAAACTGGGCATTCCCCTCGCGCTAGGCCGCGACGGCTCTTCCTACCACATAGTCAAGAAGGGACTCATCAACCCGCTCGAGATAAGGGGCCGCATCCACATAGACCTCTATCCGGTGATGAAATTCTTCGGCTTCACCGGCCTCATCCGCACCGACGATTATACCCTAAAAAATGTATATGCGACCGTCACGGGGAAAAGCGCCACAAAGATAGACCGCCTCGACATCTGGAGGCAGTGGGACAGCAACAACATCTCAACTCTCACGGACTACGCGCTCTCCGACGCCCTCGCTACGATGGAACTGGGCGAGATGGCGTTCCCGCTCCTTTCCGAGCTCTCCACGATCACCCGCATGCCGCTCTTTGACGTCGCATATGCAACCTCGGGCCAGCTGGTGGAGAGCCTGCTCATGAGCGAGGCGACGGCCCGCAACATGGTCATCCCGCCCAAGCCCGGCGGCTCGGCAGTCAGCGCGCGCCTCGAGAACCCTATCCAGGGCGCGTACGTAAAACTGCCTGCCCCGGGCATCTACGAAAACATCGTGGTCTTCGACTTCCGCGGCCTGTACCCGTCCATCATCTGCTCATACAACATAGACCCGTTCACGATAGACCGCGAGGGCGATTCCAACACATCCCCCACGGGCGCAAGATTCCTGAAATCCCCCAAGGGCCTCATCCCCATCGTCCTGGACAGCCTCATCGACCGCAGGGTGCTCATAAAGCGCCAGCTGAAGGCCGCCAAAAGGGATACCGAGGAGTATAGGATGCTCTCGGCCCGCTCCCATGCGCTGAAGATACTCGCAAACTCCTTCTACGGATATCTCGGCTACGCCCGCTCCCGCTGGTACAGCAGGAAATGCGCGGAGAGCGTGACCGCGTGGGGATGGATGCACATAATGGAGGCCGAAGAAAAAGCAAAAGCCGCGGGCTTCAGGGTCCTTTACATGGACACGGATTCTCTCTTCCTCCTGCTCGATGGAAAGACAAGGGACGAGGCGCTCGATTTCCTCGCAAGGATAAACAAGGAGCTTCCGGAGAAGATGGAGCTGGAGCTGGAAGGTTTTTATTCGCGCGGCGTGTTCGTGAGCAAGAAGGCGGAGGAGAAGGGCGCGAAGAAGAAATACGCCCTTTTGGGCGACGACAGCCGCATTAAGATCCGAGGTTTCGAGCTCGTCCGCCGCGACTGGTCCGGCGTGGCGAAGGACACGCAGCGCCGCGTTCTCGAGGCGATCCTCCGCGATGGCAGCAAGGACAAGGCCGTCTCGATAGTACGCCAGGTGGTGGAGCAGCTCCGTTCCGGCAAAGTCCCCCTGGAAAACCTCGCCATCTACACACAGCTCAAGAAGGAGCCGGACAAATACGACATACTCAGCCCCGAGCTCTCCGCGGCCCTGAAGGCCCGCAAAAAGGGGAAGGCGATGGAGCGCGGGAGCATAGTCGGCTACGTCATCACGAGGAAGGGCAAGTCCATATCCGACAAGGCCGAGCTCCTCGAGTTCGCATCCGACTACGACCCGGACTACTACATAAACAACCAGGTCCTGCCCGCGGTGATGAAGATACTCAAGGAGCTGGGGGCCGACGAGTACGAGCTCACCCACGGCGGCAGGCAGAAGGGCATGGGGGACTTTTTCTGATTTCCTGCACATGCCGGGACAAATGTTTATAAAACAATTGAAGGATTTATGTACAATTCAGAGCGTTTAGTGGGGGTTATACGCATGGAAAGAAAAAGGATGCTCAGCTGGACCCAGACCCACGAGGCCGTGGAGGAGATGATGGAGGGGTTCAACCGGCGGGAGGCGACTAGCCCGAGGGAATCCCGCCCAATAGATTCGCCCGAGCCGCTCAGCTTCACGCGCAAGGGTCCAATCTATTCAATAAGATATTCATGGAAGAGGCAGGACCCCTCCGCAATCCAGATAGAGTCCATGCAGTTCTCCGACCAGGGCCTGCGCTACCTGCGCCAGATAGACGCAAAGGAAGGCTCGGACTCCGCCGCCTTCACCCATTCGGGCTTCACATACGTCGCGCGCAGGACCACCCTCAGGCTCGCGAGGCGCCTGCTCTCCGCGGCGGCGAGGCTCGGCGAATGCGTCTCCCGGACGGTCGCCTATTTCAGGAGCCTCGCAGGCAACATCTACATCCTTTCCAGGATGGAAAAGTCCTCCTGGAGCCTTGACGGCTCGCTTTCCGAGCCGCATCTGCAGGCCGCCTCCTGGGATGATTTCGATTCGGCGCACAAGAGCAGGTTCGCCGAGCTCGCCACCGAGATGATGGTGAGGCTCCACGGCAGCCGCCACCTCTTCTCCAACCCGGTCCCCTCGGAGTTCATGCTCGACAGCAAAAAGGCCGTCGTCGCGGACCCGCGCGCCATCAGGCCCATGCGCAGGGCCCACGAGGGCACCGACAACTTCATACTCATGATGCGCGGTCTCATGGCGCGCGGCTTCTCATGCAGCGGCACCCTCTTCTACTGCCTCTCCGTTTACGTGAGTTCAATGGAGGGCGAATGCAGAGCCTGGTACCGCAAGAACAAGGGCTCGGCCCCCTCCGACCTTTTCCAGGTCGCCCGCGAGCTTGAGGCGCGCGTGGTCGGCTGACCCCTACACCTCCTCGAACGTGGTGGCCCCGCCCCCCTCTTTTTCCCTGGAGAACCTGTAGCTTCTCGCGAATTCCGAATTCATGAGGCTCTCCTCGTGCGTTATGACGAACGCCTGCTCAACCAGCTGCGGAACCCTGCTCTCCAGGGCCTCGGCGAGCGCCTGCACCGCCCCCCTGTCGAG
>JAXDAS010000044.1:0-5320 GCA_034679605.1 Microcaldota archaeon | reverse complement strand
GGGGGATTACGCACACGCTAATTATCGCCGGGGCCTACGGGGTTGCGATTTGGTTCTTCTCCAGCTGGGCATTCGGGGTTGCCGCCCTGCTTGGGTATCTTTCGCACCTGGTTGCGGACAATCACATAAAGATCATGTGAGCGGGCCGCCCAAGCACCATTATAAACTTTTTTTACGAATTAGGGGCGGATGAAGAGATGCAGGTTTGCTGAGGGCTTCCCTCCCTGCAAAAGGTGCATCCGGTTCACTAGTCCGGCTGGTATACTGGGGTGCATCTTCCGGAGCCTTGCGCTCCTGGACTACAGAAAGGGGGGACGCCTGCTGATGAGAACCTGGAGCACTGACACTCGAGATTATTTGTAACCATGGTTACATTTCGGATACGAATAAAACCTTATTCCTATCAGAGTAGGGCATGCCGTGCAGGGTTTGCGGCCGCGAGGGCTACGCGGACATATGCTCGGAATGCATGTTCAGGGAGCAGAACCAGCAGTGCTGGCGCTGCAGGATATATATACCCATGGCCGAGATGCAGCAGTGGCGCGGCCAGTGGATATGCCCCAACTGCCGGATGGACCTGGAGCGCGAGGAGGGCGGGGCGCCCGGGGGGAGGGGGAAACCGGAGGAGGAGGCTGCGGCGGAGCTCCACGAGAAGAAGGGCAGGTGCGACCGCTGCGGAAGGGAGACGATCATCCTGTACAAATTCAATGGAAGGAACCTGTGCTGGTACTGCCTGGAGAAGGAAGACACCTATGCCGGCGCCGGGGGCGCGGGAGGGGCGATACCCCTCCGGCTGATGCGGGAGAGGAAAAAGAAGAAGGGCCTGCTGAGGAGGATAAGGGAGTTCTTTTTCGGAAGGGGGCCGGAGGATGAGGGCGCGGTGGAGATAACATCGGCAAAGGTCGTCCCCATAAGGAAGAGGGGGAGGGAAGGAGAAATCGTGCCGGTGAAGAGAGCTGGGGAACCGGAGATTGTCCCGAAAAAGGGGGAGGAGCCGGAAAAACGGGGGGAAAAAGAGCGCGGGAAGGAGGAGAGGCGGGGGAAGGGCCCGCTAGTGGAGAAGGAAAGGGGGGAGCCCCCCACGGAAGGGAAGGAAAAGAAGAAGCCGGAATGGGGCGGGTACAAGAGGGACTAGGCGCGGGCGTACCTTATCTCCCCGCCCGATTCGCTCACCTGCTCCAGCATGTTTGCCCTGAGGTCCGTGAGCACCATGGTCGTTGACTTTTCTCCTGCGAGGAGGGTGAGTATGCACCTCCTCCTGTTGAGGGTCGCCTCCACGCTGTAGATGTCCTCGTTCTCTATCCTCGCATAGCGCACGGTCGCCCCCTCGAAATTCCTTGTGTCGGAGATGAGCTCCCTTATGCGGCAGTCGCCAACCCTGCCCTCGAACATGTTCCTCCACGCGTCCGCCATTATCGTGTATGCGTTCTGTTCCGCCTCTGTGAGCGCGCGGGTGAGGGTGGGCACATAGCTGAGCCGCGAGACCTCTTCCTCCCTTTCCCTTGTGACCTGCGGGACCATGGCATCAACCCATCATCACTTTTGAATCCTTGCCGTAAACGGATATCGTCCCATCCCGCATGTTCGCGGTGAAAATGAAGCCGGCGCTCTGGATGACCGCCATTTCATCGTGCGGCACGGACATGGAGAAGCTTTCCCTGTCTATCATGGGGAGGTCCGGCCTCTGCCTCCTTGCGAGCCCGACCATCTCGTTTATCTTGTCTACAATCCTGAGCTGCACTTCCTGCCTCAGCGCCTCCTGCTGCGCCTCCGCGCCCTCTGCAAGCCTGGGCACCGCGAAAATCCGCTCGTCCCTTGCAACCTGCCTTTGCCCAAGCCTTGCCGCCATGGGTTATTTTCCCGGTGAGTGCTTAAATATCTTTTCCTTCGCGCGCGTTCGTACCTAAAACGAGAACTCGCCCGCCCCCTTCCTCCTTATCTCCATGTCCACGAGGTCAACCACGGTGGATTCCTGCCTGTAATAAGTGTCCCCGCCGTCTATCGCGAAATCAACTTCCTTCAAAAGCTCCTTGCCCACCTTTTTGAAAGAGACGGCCGGCCCCTTCCCGGAAATGTTCGCGCTAGTCCCGATTATTGGAAGGCCGGAATTGCCCGCGACCTTCCTTATGAAGGAATGCATGGGGACTCGGACTCCGATTTTTTCGCCGGGGCATGCGGGGATGTCCTCCTTCTTGTTGAGGATGAACGTGTACGGGCCCGGGAGGTATGTGAAAAGGTACCTTACTGCTTCTTCCGGGACCTCGCAGTATTTCCTGAGCATTGAGAAATCGGAGACTATTATGGAGAAGGGCTTCGTGTCCCTCTTCTTTATTTCTCGTATCCGCTCGCACACCTCCTCGTCCAGCGCATTTCCCCCAATCCCGTAAACGGTGTCGGTTGGATAGATGAATATTTTTCCGTCCAGCATGGCCTTTGTGGCGGCCTCCAGCGCAAGCGGATATTCCTTCTCCAGCACTATTACTTTCTTCACAGCTCGCGCACCTCGATCTGCCCGTACCTTTTCTCCAATTTACGGAATTTTTTCCTTCCCTGCTTGAATATGTATGTTATGTCGCTGGGCTTGGCATAGACCAGGAAGCCGCCCTGCACCTTCTCCACGCGGAATTCCTGCTGCATTATGCGCTCAAGGGCGCGCTCGAGCGATCCTCCGCCCCTTTCCCCTTCCCGCGACCGCCCTCGCCCCCTTCCGCGGCCCCCCCCTTCGCCCAGCGGGAGCACGACCGTCTCCTCTCCGAACTTGTAAATCTCATACTCGGGCTCCCCGCTCTCGAAATCCTTCACCTCTATCACGGGGCGGGCGAGGTCCGCCTCCCTCATCCCCGCGGGAACTTTTACGGTATGCGTGAGCTCGTACACCTGGGTTATCTGCCCGCCGTCAATCATTATCACCGTGTCAACGACCTGGGGGATGACGCCCAAATCCACTTTCCCTATGAACCTCTGTATCGCGTCTATCGCCTTCCGCCCGTGAACCACTCCCACCAGCCCGATGCCCGTGAGGCGCATGTCCGTGTAGATGTTGAAGTCCTTGGTCTTCCTCATCTCGTCGTAAAAGGTGTAGTCCGGCCTAACGAGCAGGAGTATCTCCTTGGTATAATCGAAATCCCCCTCCAAAGCGGTGTATTGGGTGATTTCGGGCCTGACCCTCAGGTCCCTTGGCGACTCCATGGTTTTGACCACGTAATTTTTCGAATGGTAGTATTCCGCGAGCGCGGCGGCGAAGGTGGATTTTCCCGAGCCCGGGGGCCCGCACACTATTATGCCCTCCGCATGCTGCCCTATCCTCTCCATCAGTTTTTCGCTTATGTCATAATCCTGCAGGGTGTTCTTCTTTATCGGGCGGACAATTGTGATTTCAAACCCATCGGAGAAAGGGGGCTTCGCAATGACTATCCTATAGTCCGCCATCTGTATCACAGAAGCGCCTTCCCGGTCTATCTCGAAATAATAGGAAATGTTCCTCTCCGTCGCCTCCACTATTTCTTCGCCCATCCTCCTTATCTGCTCCTCCCCGATTGTCTCGGGCGCCTCGCTTATCTCCACATGGGCAGGCCCGCCCTTCTTGAGCACAGGCCTGCACCCCTCCTTCAGGTGCACGGACATCGTTTGCGCGTCGAAATACTTTTCGAAGCTCAATTTTCCCTTCTCCTCCCTCGCGCGGAGGTAAATTGTCTTTATTCCCTCAGCCTCAGCGGCGATGTGCTGCACGCTGTCTCCGGTTATGAGCAGGGAGCCAGTCTCCTTCGCGAGCTGCCTCACGAGGAAGTCTATCTGCCCGGCCCTCTTCGCGCCCCTTATCTCCGAAAGGGTGGGCCGGTTCCCCTTTATCGTGACCACTATCTTGTGCGCGGCCTCGTATTCCCTGAGCCTCTTCATCACGGCGAAGCCCGCGAACCCCGTCTCCTTCTTGAAATTCGCCTGGTTCTCCATCTCGGCGATGGAGGCCTCGTGTATGAATATCTCGCCCTTCACCTCGCCCTTTTCCACCAAGTCTAGGATTCTTCCGTCTACTATTACGCTCGTGTCGCAGACATAACGCATGAGAACACCTGGGAAGATTGGGATTGGAGAATATTAATAGGTTATGGGAGCCTCGGCCCTATCCAAGATCTGGATTCGAAATGCCTGACCGCCGCCCTTGCCGCAATCTCAACAACCAGGAACACAATGAAATACAATGCTATCTGCACATTCCCGCTGATGCCAAAATACTGTATGGAATAAAACCAGGCGGCGAGGATTATCAGGAACACCGCAATCTCAACGGCGCGCCAGATGGTCATGCCCGGCAGTATCCTCATTTCCATCTTATCCCTTGTCAAGCATGGGCCCGAAGTTCTTCGGCTTCCTCTTCTTCCAATTCCCCTTATGGTAGGCATAGCCGACCACAATCGGCATGGTTACGGTGGCCTCCCCATAAACCATCTGCTCGTCCCCCTCGTCAACCTTGCCCCAGGAGTGTGCCTCCTTCAGTGTGGAGCCGGAGAGGGCGCCGTCCCTCTCATCCGCGACCGTGAGCTGCACCGCGTACTTGTGCATGGAAACGTCCTTCCCCAGCACTTCTGCCGCAACCACGATATCTTGCGTGAAGTTCTTGGGCACTCCGCCTCCAATCATGAGGATTCCGGTCTCTCCCGCAGCCAATTTTATCTTGGTGATCTCGAGGAAATCCTTCGCCGAATCTATGGATGCGTGCTGCTCGGGGTGGTTCCACTGGTGGTGCACAAAACCAAAACCGGCGCTGCAGTCCGAGAAGGCGGGCACGAAGATGGGCACGCCCATCTCGTAGGATGCGAGAACGACGGATTGCTTGTTCTTTCCGTGCTCCTTCAGGTATTTGCCCATCTCCCTCAAAATTTCCCTTGAGGAATGGGGCTTCGGAGGAAGGGAATCCGCTATTTTCGCAACCGTCATGTCGCACTCGCGGAGCTCGTCCTCGTCTATGTATGTGTCGTATATCCTGTCTATGTGCTTCTGGCGCAAATCCTCATCGTCCACCATGGGCGTCCCCATGTAGTGCTTGAAGCCCAGCCCCTCGAAGAAGTCCTGGTCCACCATTATTGCACCCGTGGACACTATTGCGTCCACCATGTTGTTGCGGACCATGTCCACCACTACATCCTTGAGGCCCGCGCTGAACAATGAGCCCGCAAGGCAAAGGATCACGGAGCACTTCTCATCCGCCAGCATCTTGTCATAGATGTGCGAGGCGCGGGCGAGAGTCCTCGCCTGGAACGCCATGTGCGAATAATCCTCAACAAGCTGGATGGTGTTGTGCTTCTTGATGTCTATGTGCCTG
>JAXDAS010000043.1:0-4589 GCA_034679605.1 Microcaldota archaeon | reverse complement strand
CCTCTCCTTTGGAAGGGGCCTTTTGGGCGGCCTCCTCCCTCTGGGCCTGCTTCTTTGCGGGGCGCTTGGCGCCCTCCTTCTCCTTGAGTATTATCTCCACGCGGGCGGTCTCGAGCACGGAAGGGTTGCGCCTCCCCTTGGAAGAGTAGCGCATGTATGTGGAAACCTTGTTGGCGCAGGCGTGCATAACGATCAGCTCCTCGCTGAGGCCCTTGTGCTGGGCGTTCGCGAGGGCGCTCCTAAGGGCGCCGAGAACTATCTTGGCGGATTTCTTCGGGTACCTTCCTTTCTTCCCCCCAAGCTCGCGCCTGTGGCCGAGGTGCCTGTTGCTGCTCCTGAAAAGGATGGGCCTCTTCCCGTCCGCGGCCTCCTCGAGGAATTTTATCGCCTGGTCCACGGGCCTGCGGCGGATGTTTCCGCACACCTCCACGAGGTCTTTGAACGAGGCGTCCACGCCCTCGACCCGCGCACGGGCGAAATCGCCCTCCTTCCCTTTCTCCATAATATATGAATACATGTGCAAGACCTCACTTTAGCGGGACGAACTTGCTCCCCCTTGTGGCCCCCACGCCGGGACCGGAGTGCAGCACCCTGCCTGTTGAGTGCGAAAGCTCGCCGAGCCTTTTCCCGAGGGAGTGCAGGGTTATCTGGACCTGCTTGTACTCCTTCCCGTTGTGGATTGCGAAGCGAAGGCCGAGCCATTCCGGAAGGATCACCGCCTCGCGGACCGTGGTCTTTATCGGCTTGGAGAGCTTGCCCTCCTTCTTGAGCTTCCTCACCTTGTCCACAAGCTTCTTGTAGGCGGGGTTCTGGTTTATGCGCCTCATCGTCCGCCTTTCGCGGGAGGTGAGGAGCGGGAGGAAATTCTCTACCGTCATGTCGCGGATCTGCTCTTCCTCGTATCCCCGGAAAACTTCTTTTCTTGCCATCAGGATTCACCCTCTTCTGCCCTCTTGGCCTTCTTCCTCCCGGTCGTGCGGGCGGCTATGTGGCCGACCTTGCTTCCGGGCGGCGAGCCCCTGGCGACCGTGGTCGGCTTGCCCTCGTGGTGCTGCTTGCCACCGTGCGGGTGGTTGTATACGGACTGGTGCACCCCCCTCGGAACCGGCCAGAGCCTGTTCTGGGCCTTCTTCTTGTAGTATTGGACGCCCGCCTTGAGCATCGGCTTCTCTGAACGGCCGCCTCCGCACACGACGCCCAGCTGGGCGCGCACGTCGGAGGAGAGCGCGAGGACCTTCCTGGACGGGAGCTTCACGAAAGCGCGCGGGCCCTCCTTGGAGACGAGGACCGCGTACGAGCCGGGGGTTCGGACAAGCTTGCCGCCGTCGCCCGGGTTGAGCTCAAGGTTGTAGATGAATGAGCCGTCCGGAATCCTGTAGAGCGGTAGGACGTTGCCCATGGAAAGGGACGCCTGGGCGCCCATCTCTATGTTGTCGTACTTGCATATCCCCTCGGGGGCGAGCAGGAAGCCCTCCTCTCCGTTGTCGTATTTCACGTACATGAGAAGCGCGCCCCTGGAAGGGTCGTCTACGAATTCCATCACCTGGCCCTTCACCACGCTCGTTTTTTCAACATCATCGTAATTGCGGTAGATGAGTTCGGCCTTGTACCTGTTGCTTGGGGCAAGGTAGCGGGGGGAACCCTTTCCTCTCTTCTGCTGCTTGAGCTTCTTTCCCATAACTACACCATCTTTAGCTTGGAGGAGATGTCCTCCGCCTTCGAGCCTTCCTCAAGGCGGACTATCGCCATCTTCTCCCCTGCCGGAGTCACGTAGGTGCGCACGGAGCGGACCTTGACCCCGAACATCTTTTCCACCTCGGATTTCACCTGGGGCTTGGTCGCGGTTCCGGACACGCGGAACGTGATCGTGTTCTCGAACTCTATCCTTCCGATTGCCTTTTCGGTTTTTATTGGGGCTTCGAGTATCATTCAGCACACCTCGGAAATCTTCTTAAGCGCATTTTCTGTGTATGCGGTGAGCCTGCCCGGGTGCGTCCCGGGGGCGAGGTCCTTCACGCGGAGCTTCTCCGCCAAAACCACATCCACGCCCGGGATGTTCCTTCCGGACTTTAGGATGGTTCCTCCGCCCACGACGAGCAGCAGGGATTTTGCGGTGCGCGTGCCCGCCTTCCTTGAGCGGGTGCCGCTCCTTGCCTTCCTGCTTGAGCGGGCGCGTTCCAAATCCTTGCCCGCGAACTTTTCGAGAGCGGCGAGGACTTCCTTGGTCTTGGAAAGGGATTCCAGCTTGTTGTCGAACACCAACGGGAGCTCGCAATCGAAGACGTGGCCGCGGGCCTTCGCGAGCTCTGCCTTCGTGGTTGCGGCGAGCGCGCTCCTTATTGCCTTCTTGTATTCCTTCTTGTTAACGTTTTCGACGCGGACTGCCTCCACCTTTGGCGGGTGTGCCCTGTGGCCTCCGACGGAGGAAGGCAGCCTGCGGACCTTTCCGGAGCCGCCTTTGGGACGAACTTCCCTAGGAAGTCTCGCTTGGCCTTTGTTCTTAAGAGAACCGTAGTCATCCTTCCTGCCCCTGTACCTCGCGGAGGTCTGGAAGCCTGCCTTGTAAAAGTTGCCCTGGGGCTGGTAGAGCTTCGTTTCGTCGCTCAGGACCGCCCTGCGGATTATCTCGCCGCGGACCTCCTCATCGAACTGCGGAGGGAGATCCACGCTCTTCGCGGAAGAGCCGTCGAGTGAATGGAGTTTGGCTTTCATTTTTCACACCTACAGAAGCTGGGTTATCTTCGGCTCCATTGTTGCCGGCGCCCTTGTGCCGATGCGGAGGCGGATGAGCCTCTTCACCGGGCCGGGGACAGAACCCTTTATGAGGACATAGTGGTTCTTGACGAAGCCGTAGTGGGGGAAACCTCCCTTGGGGTTCACCTCGTCCACGTTTTCGCCGATTTTGAGTATTCTCTTGTTCACCTCGGTGCGCTTGTGGTAGCCCATCTGGCCCGCGCGCGGGGCGGTGTACAGGATGTAGCCGGGGTGCCACTGGCCCAAAGTTCCGGCGTGCCTAACTTTTCCCGTGGCTTTCGGCCTCTGCTTTGCGATGCCGAATCTTTTGATTGCGCCCTGCCATCCCTTCCCCTTGGTGACTGAGATCACATCCACATATTCCCCGGGCTTGAAGATGTCCTTGGGCGAGAGCTCCTTTCCGAGAAGGCCCTTCGCGAAATCTATTTTTGCCTTCGCATCGGAGCCTCCGACGCGGATTTCCATGCGCTCGGGGTGCTTCTTCCCGATGCCGGTCTTTTCCGGCTGGGTGAAAACTAGGAGGGAGATTTCATCCACGGATTCGGGCGCAAGCTCGCGCGCGTTCTTTTTCTTTATCCCCAGTTTCTTGAGCACGGCCTCGTCCTGGACGAGTATGTCCGTGACGTTGCGCGTGTGCTTGTAGCCGCGGAAGCCGTACACATACATGGGCGGTATTTCGACCACGGTCACGGCGGAGGTGACCTCCTGCCCCTTGGTGACGTTCTCGCTGTCGTCCACATGGCATATCTGCGCCATGCCGGCCTTGTAGCCTGCGGCGCCGAGAAGCCTTACGTCTGAGGTGGAGGGCCAAAAGTTCACAGATGGCATCTGCGAGCACGCCCTCTTCCTGGGCCTGAATGCGAGTGAGCCTCGCCTGGGCTTGTGTATGTCCGTCATATGATTACCCTTTTTGCATAGCCCTCCGAAGAGGGATGCCGTGAGCAATCCAGGTGAGTGCAGGAGCACTTCTGAATTGCCGAATAAGGTAGAGAGAATAGATTGAGAGAAGAGTTTATAAATAGTATATAGGGCGGGGCTAGTTCGCTGCGCTTCCGGACAGCGCCTCCCTCACCCGTATCGCCTCCTCGGAAAAACGCTCGGCCGTGATGAAGTATTCCGCGGCCTGCCTCGCACGGGGGATGGCCATCGATGCCAGTTCCATCGCCGCCGCGAAGCGCACGTCCGGATGGCCGCGCACCTCCACCACGTCCATGAGGGCGTCGAGGGCATAGTCGCCCCTCTGCAGGGAGAGCGCCCTCACCGCGAGGAGCTGGGACTGCACGCTTCCGTGGCCGTTCCTGAGCAATTCGGCGAGCCCGATCACGGTGTCCATCCTTCCGCACATCGCGAGGGCGTTTGCGCATTCCGCGCGCAGTGCGAGGGGCTCGGATTCGTCGAGCATCGTCTCCCTGAGCATGTACTTTGAATCGCTTAGCCTTTTCGGGTCCTCTATCTTTGCGAGGATCGAGCAGAGCTCCTTCGCGGCCCTGATTTTCTGCTGCGGGGAGGACGTGTTTTTGAAAAGGATGTCGGTGCATGTGTCGCACCTGTCCTCGTAAAAGAGGTCGGCGTTGGTCTTGGGCCTTTCCGGCGCGGGTTTTTCGGGGATTCCTCTGAGAAGGGGATGGGTCGCCTGCGCGAATGGTTTTGTGGGTATCATAGTGTCGGATTCGGGGATGAGCCTGGAGATGAATACCGGGGGCTGGGCCATGGGTAATACGTGAGCAAAAGTGTTTAAAAATATGTGGGTGTGTAGGTGCAAAAATAAGTAATCTGGGGATATTGCAGGTTTTTATATTTTCTCCCTCCATTAATTATATGGGAATAATAGAAAA
>JAXDAS010000042.1:0-3610 GCA_034679605.1 Microcaldota archaeon | reverse complement strand
TCTATCTCTATCCCGTATGCGCGCGCCTCCTCCGCCCTCTCCTGCAGCCTGCGCAGGTTCCCCTCGCCCAGCCCGGTTCCCGAGATGGAGCCGACCGCGCCCCGTGAGAACGCGTCGAACTGCGCGGCCCTCGCGTCGCTTATCCCCCGCATCCCCCCGAAAAGGTCGAAGTACTGCTGTATGCCAAGGAGCGCAACCATGTCGTAATCCAGCTGCGTGCGCACCGCGGGGATAGCGGCGACGAGCTGCTGCTGGGCCGAGGGCTGCGCCTCCCTTTCGCCCATGGGGCTTTCTGGCATGATATTCTCCTTCAGCGATGGTTTTTATCCCTTTCGTGCCAAATACAATTGTCCGCTCCGCGACCGGCAACAGGAACTTGGGCCGGGAACGGGGAAGAGGAGGAGGCGGGAGGATGTTTGAGGGGCATGAAAGGTGCTCGCTTTGCATGTGCGGCATCTCTAACCAGGAGAGCCACAAGCGCACGGACATCGACGGGTTCACGCACGCGTTCTGCGGGGCGTGCATCCTGAAATCTGAAGAGGTCGAAAGGCACCTCGGGCTGAGGCACTAAGGAATTGTTTTTAAATCTTGTTTTCCCATTACCCCCAGGTGCAACTATGAGAAAATTCGCAATTCTTCTGGGGATGCTGTTGCTTGCAGGGATGCCTTTCGCCGGCGCAATTATTCTGTCTTCCAACCCGGTGTACGTGCAGACGTGCTGCATGCACCAGATGGCCAACAACATGCTCTCGGCCGCCTATAACTACTACATATATGACGGCGGTTGCGTGACCGAACATGGCTACATAATGGACGAGATAGATTACCTCAACGGAATGATGAACGGCCAGGGCGGCGTTTCCGACTATTATTACCAGATGAACGACGCCTGCTCCTTCGGCGCCAGCGCGGAATGCCAGGCCGCGCAGAGGGCTTTCTACTCCAACGCAAAAGCCGCGAGGCAGGAATTCAATTCCGGAAAGGCGCTTTACTTCAACACCGCGCGCAGCGCGCTCGCATCCGGATGCGGCACTGGCGTTGACACGATTTCCATGGACATCTCCGCGTCCATCTCATCGTACAGGTCCTGCATCCAGATGGGGTGCATGAGGCCGCCTCTGCCGCCCTTCCCGCCCAGGCCCCCGAGGCCGCTGCCCCCGCCTTATCCGTGGCCGCCCATCCCGAGGCCCATAGACATAATAAGATAGCGGGCTTTCCGCAACCCTTTTAACCCTTTTTTCCGAACCCTCACCAGGTGAACAGATGAAAAAATACCTTGCGTTATTCGGAATACTGCTGCTCTCAGGCATATCGTTCGCGTCCCTTCCTCCCGGGCCGATAATCCCGAGGCCTCCCGGGCCCATGACCTCCGGGCCGGAATGGAACGCCTATGTGCAGACCTGCTGCCAGGCGGTGATGCTCGCGGGCCACCCAAGCTACCTGGCGTACGACTGGGCCAACGACATCTCCGACAACTACGCGGTGTGGGACGGGGAGGGATGTGCGGCGCCACAGATGCTCTACCGCGACTGGGAGATATGGAACATGATGTGGATGCTCAGGGGCAGCGTCTCGGACTACTACGGCCAGATGTCCATGGCCTGCGGGTTCGACCCGGCCAGCGCGGAATGCAAAAACGCGAAAACCGCATTCTACGCCTCCGCAAGGAGCGCCAGGGCCGCATTCGCCGCCACAAAAACGAACTACATGCTTGCCGCAAGGCAGAACATATTCGCATATGTGCGCGGGTACTGCACCTACGTTTCCCCCGGGGAGGTTGCCGAAGACATCTACGATTCGATGGCCAATTACAGGCAATGCATGCAGAACCCCATCGACTACTGCATGCTGGTCGCCTGACCCCCTCCCTTTAATCACTTTTTTAAATCTTCTTTTCCAATTCCCCTAGGTGAAAAAATTATGAAAAACGCAACCCGCATCCTTTTTCTGCTGGCATCCGTCTCTTTTGCGAAGCCGCCGATACCCCCGCCCGACATAGGCACGCCGCCGGGGAACATATTCCTGAACACCATTTGCATATACAACCAGCTCACCTATCTCCTCTACGCTGCGGAATCCAACTACTGGATTTATGACGGGAAGGGGTGCGTGAACCCCGACCTAGGCAGCCACGATTCCGCAATCCTGGACGCGTTCTACGGCGACGGCTCGCCCGGCCTCGTGTACCTTTACCAGAGCGTCCTCTGGGCATGCGAGGAAGGGTACAACACCAAGGAGTGCTATGACGCCATGCACGCATTCTACCCCGCCGCGCGCCAGGCAAAGAACACCTTCTCTGCGGCCAAGGCAGCCTACATAACCTCCGCGAAGCAGGCGATGTATGCGAACAGCATGGGGCTCTGCAAGAACTCTCCGGAGCAGATATCCGAGCACCTGCGCGCCTCCACCGAGACGTATTGGGCCTGCATGCGCAACCTCCCCTAGCCGGCCTGCCTACCTTTTTTAAATCTTATCTTCCCATCATCCGCAGGTGCAACCATGAAAAAAGAGATGTTACTCGGCTTATTGCTGCTCGGGCTCACGTTCGCGCAGCCGGAGATGCCCACCAGCGGCATGGAGTGGAGCGTTTTCAAGCAGACGGTCTGCCAGGGGGTCCCGGCATGGTTCCAGACCATGGCGGTTTCTGAGGCGCCCTACTGGATTTGGGACGACGAATGCTATGTTCCCGAGATGCCGTACAGCGCTGGCGACGTGTGCGACCAGATTTGCGGTGAAGGGGGCATTTGGTACTACTACTGGGTCCAGTACATGGACTGCGAAGAATACGGGGCGGCCAGCCCGGAATGCCAGGCGGCCAAGAGGGAATTCTATTCCTCCGCGAAATATTCCAGGGGGATGTTCTACACAAACATGAACGCCCACATGCTCTTCGCGAGGCGGGCGCTCATGGCCGACAGGTACCATGGATGCGGCACCGGAATCGAGACCATTTCCGACGTCATCAGGATGAGCATGTTCTACAACCAATGCCTTGCAGAGGACCCGAATGAATTCGTGGAGGACCTGATAGGCTTCTGCGAAGAGGAATGCGGCGGGGAAACCTAGCCCCCCATTTCCAATTTTTATTTTCAAAACGCCCAGCCTTTGGCATGCCCGGGCTCCGGCTCAGGCGCCCAGCGCAAATGCAAGATGGATTAGCGCAAGGAGCATGCCGCAGCCCGCCAGCATCCTGTGCGTATTCAGCGTGAACCTCGTTTTCGCGTATTGGTTGAGGCCCATCGTCATGCCCGCAGCCGCAAGGAAAATGAACGCGAGCAGCCCCGTCCAGAAAATCAACGGCCTGCCCATTGCAATCTCGTAGCCCAGCACCTACCTCACCACCGTTACCGTCCCCGCCATCGTGCCGTGTATGGCGCAGGAATACTCGTACCTCCCCGGGTCCTCGGCGAAGGTGTGCCAGTACGGCCCGCCGTCCTTCGCTATGTAAGGCGAATCGAAAACCCCTATGGACCTCACGCTGTGCGGGGTCGTGTCCTCGTTGTACCAAAATACGGTGTGCCCCTGCTTTACTGTCACATCCCGCGGCTCGAACTGGAAGTTCCTTATGCGCACAACCACGTCTTCCGGCCCGGGCTCGGGCTGCTCTATG
>JAXDAS010000041.1:0-2897 GCA_034679605.1 Microcaldota archaeon | reverse complement strand
CGGATGGAGCGCGGAACACGCAGCGGTCAGAAGCGATATTGCAGCAAGCGGTATTGCAATGAACAGTACGACAAGCGTTTGTTTGGGTGTTTGTAAATTCACAGTTTTCTCCTTTTGCGAAAAGTTGCAGATGATGCCGTTTGCCGGCTTTTCCATACAGAGGTATTACTTTCTAAATGCCTTTTTGGGGTGCCTTTTTTGGAAGTGCCTTTTTTCCTAAGTGCCTTTTTCAGAAGTGCCTTTTAATGACAAAAAAATAACCCCCCAGCTTTTTACGCCGGGGGGTGTGTATGTTTCTGATGTTTTCAAGGCGGTGTTACTTTGTGAAGGAGTCCTGATGCAAGGTTGAACAGGGAACGCAGATGGAACAAACCCGTTGTCTTTGCCTGGTCAGATACCTTCATGTTGTCCTCCTTTTTCAGTTTTTACATCAGGGAGAAAAACCATCCCCAGAAGCTCTTCTCCGGCTTTGGCTTTTCATCCATCTCCGTGGGTGTCTTTGTTGCCTCTGGAGAAGGCCCTCCCGCCCCTTCGAGCATTCCCGGCTCTGCGGGGATATCCGCAACCTCAAGCGGGGGTTCATAGAGAGGAAGCTCATAAAGTAGCTGCGGATCGACTATTGCCGCAGGCTCTTTTCCTCCGGAGGTCTCTTCCGGATAAGACGGGGTGCGAGATTTTCTGGAAATCAACTCAACCCCGCTGGCGACGACATTCGCCGCAACTACCGGGAGGCAGAGAATCGCCGCAGGTCCTGTGAAATTGCAGACGACCGTTGCCCCGCTCGTGGCGTTTTTGACCTTGTTTGCCGCAGCTTCAATGGAATCCCTTGCGTCCCCTGACGGGGCCATTTCACCATCAGATTCTTTTGCTTCCGAGCTTGCCGCTTCCGCATCCGGGTAATTTATTCCGGGCTCGTACTGTGCTACTTCCTCCGGTACTGCATCATCCACACGGACGTCTGCTTCTGCATCCGCTTCCGCGTCTGCTTCCGTACCTTCTGTCACAGGGGGGACGTATGCTTCCTCATTCTGTGCCTGTGCTTCCTGCGCAAGGGCGCTCTGACAAAAGCAACAGAAGACTGCAAAAACGACAAAAACCGTGACAATAACGACAGGTACTTTCATGTGAACCTCTTTTTTCATAAAAACCTCCTTTTTCATAAAAACCTCCTTATTTTATTGTTTTTTTTGTAATTGTTTTTTTTGTAAGTGTAAAGCACTGCCAGGGCAGTGCGATTTTTCGTCGGATCTACTAAGACTGTCTTCTATCTATGTATTACCGTCGTGATCGAATGACGCACGGCGGCTCCGCTTATTGCGTCTTGCCGTAGAATTGCTGCACCCTGTCCTGGGCGGTCCCCACGATCTCCGACTGTGCACTTGTCTGTATGTCACCGAAGTATTCCGACAAGTCTATTTTGGAGAAATCAAGCATCTGGAACTCAGCTGCGGTGAACCCCCTGCAATTCGGTCCTTCCCCGCTCCCCCACGTGTTGTGCTGAAAGCTCTCCAGCTGGGGGCGCCCCTGCTCATGTATGATCCGGGCAAGCTTACTATTGAAGCAGCAGTATCCCTTTGCCCTTTGGACACACCCGACGAGCGGCCATTTTTTCTCGCAGTAGGACCCGCAGTAGTGGCATCTCCCGGAAGAGGACATCATGGCGGTTTCTAGGTCCTGCTGGTCGCAGCCTCCGGAGAAGAGGACGTCCTGGGCAAGGTATACCGCGGCGGATATCGCCAGAGAGGTCGGATTGAGGAAGGTCGCCGCGGCGTAGGACTGGAATCCCGACATAATTGAAGCCGTTTCGTGGACCACGTTCAGCGCGTTGTAGACCTCAGCGGATACGCCTACAGGTACAGCCGCCCCTGCGCCTGCGGCGATCATCTGCGACCCGTAGTAGGCTACCTGCCCCATATGGTACACGTGCTTGATCGTGCTTGCGCCCGAGGCCAGCGACATTCCCGACCCTAACGAATCCTTGAGCACCGCGTCCCCCTGGCTGCAACAGTTCGTGAAGCTCGTGCTCACCCCTGACGTCCTGCATCTTACGCCCCTGCCGGTAAAAACGTATACCTGGCCGAGACAGTTCCCCTGGGCGTCCCTCTCGCCGTCGTCCATAAGCATCGTATCGTCCACCGGCGTGATCTCCACGTTCTGCGGCTGTGATACGTCAACGCACGCATTCGGCGAACACTGTCTCTGCCCGGCGCCGTTGTCGATGCACTGGTAGTTGCCGAGAGGACAGATGTTGTCGCCTTCGTAGCACTTGTCCCTTTCCGCGTTGAAGCTGCCGGTGACGCACGGCGGCTCCGCCTCGCACAGCCGGGAGAGTTGCGCATACTCCGTGGAAGGCGGACATTCGTGAACAGCGTCACGGACGCATTTGTTCACTGTTTCGGAATAGGCTGAACCGGAGGGGCAGGGAGGCGCTATCTGGCAGTTGTCGAGACCAGCATTGAACGTGTACCCCGCAGGGCACAGAGTTGACGCGACTACCCTGCACTTGTCAATGGACGGGTCGAAAGAACCCGCCGCGCAGACAGGGGTGGACTGGCAGATGACGAGGGACGAATTCCAGGTGTATCCTTCCGCGCAGACAGGGGAGGGAGGCAGTTCGCATTTGTCCGTTCCCGTGTTCAGCGTCCCGCCCGAGGCGCAGGACACGGACATATGGCACGTTGTCCCGGACAGGCTCATCCCCTGGGGGCATACCCATGTGTTCGCAGCGGTGCACAGGTTGGCTGAGGTATTGTAGCTTCCGCCGGTAGTGCAGGAGGGAATTGCCTCGCATTTGCCCGTCGCGCTGTTGTAGGACATATCCTGCGGGCAGGTGTGCCCCACGCCTGTCTCGCACCTGTCCCTTGAGGCGTTCAGGGTTCCCCCCTGGCTGCACGTCG
>JAXDAS010000040.1:0-8004 GCA_034679605.1 Microcaldota archaeon | reverse complement strand
GCTTCCTGAGGGAGGGGTTCCCGGAGGTGCGCGTTGCGGCGAAGGGAGGGAAGGCGGTTTCCGAGCTGGGCGAGGAGGAGAGGAGAATAGGCCTGATGTGGGCGAAGAGGAACGGATGGATAGCGATAGAGGGCGGAAGGATAAGGGCACTGAAGGCGCCGGGAGAGTATGCGCTGGAGAGGGCGACGAGGAACCCGGAGAAGGCAGGGAAGGTGGAGCTCGAGGCGCTTGTGGGGAGGGGGCTGCTCGTGGAGAGCGAGCACAGGAGGATGCTCGTCGCGCTTACGGAAAAGGGGAGGGCGGAGGCGCGGAAAATAGGGGAGATAGGCGAGGAGATAGGCGAGCTCACCCACGAGATGATTGTGAGCGGGAGATGGAAGGGGGCGGAGTTTAGCCCGTATGCGGCCGCGCCGGCGGCGGACGAGCCGGTGGGGAAGACGCACCCCATCACAAGGATGACGGAGAGGATAAGGCGGATTTTCATAGAGATGGGCTTCGAGGAGATGGAGGGGCCCATGGTGGAGAGCGCGTTCTGGAACTTCGACGCGCTGTTCCAGCCGCAGGACCACCCGGCGAGGGACCTCGCGGACACCTTCTACATGGACATGGGGGGGGAATTGCCTGAGAAGAAGATAGTGGAGAAGGTGAAGAAGAGCCACGAGGAGGGTTGGAAATACGCGTGGAGCCGGGAGGAGGCGGGCAGGATGGTGCTGCGCACGCACACGACCGCGGTGAGCGCCAGGTACCTCGCGAAGCTGGACGAGGCGCTCAAGAAGAGCGGGGAGAAAGGGAAGAAGTATTTCTGCGTGGGAAGGGTGTTCAGGAACGAGGCCACGGACTTCAAGCACCTCGCGGAGTTCCACCAGGTGGAGGGGATAGTGGCGTGGGACGGGGCCAACTTCAGGCACCTGCTCGGATTGCTCAGGGAGTTCTACAGGAGGCTGGGATTTGAGAAGATAAGGTTCAGGCCCAGCTATTTCCCGTATACGGAGCCGAGCCTGGAAATAGAAGTGTTTTTTGAAGGGAGGAAGGAGTGGATGGAACTGGGCGGGGCGGGGATACTGAGGCCGGAGATGACGAAGCCGCTCTGCGGGGTTTACCCCGTGCTCGCGTGGGGATTGAGCCTGGAGAGGCCGATGATGCTGATGGAGGGGCTGGAGGACATCAGGACGTTCTACAAGAACGACCTGGACTGGCTGAAAGGGAGCAGTATTGGGAAGGAGTGAAGCGCGGGGGGTTATGATTACCCTAAAGAGAAGGGGGGTGTCCCCCCTTCCTCTTGGTGGGAAGGAATAAAAACAATGCCGGATTGGGATAGGTAAGATGGTAAGCAAGAAGCTCGTGATACTGGCGGCGATCGTTTTCGTGCTTGCGGCAACGCTCATAATAGCCGTGCTGCAGCCTCCAAGGGTGGAGGTTCCCAGCGGGTATGTGGAGCCGATAAAGGGCGGCAGGGCGGGGACGGACGCGTATTTCCTTTTCGCCGCGAACGGAAGCGGGAAGGCCGGGCTCGTGGCCCTGGAGGAGAAGCCGAAGACGAGCGTGGCGGTGTTGAGCGAGACGGGCATAGACGACGAGACGACGGAAAGGTTCGATGAGTTCGTGGAGGGCGTCAGCGAACTCGAGGATTATGGCATAGGGGTGGACGTGGCAGGCGCCTCCGGGCTCAGGGGGCTCCGCGAGACCGTGATAATCATACCCAACGGCGCGATGCCGAAATACGTGCTGGACGACCTGGCCTCCCTCCACGCGAGGGGGAACACGATAGTATACATAGGGAAGACGGATTTCGTGCTGTCCAGGGAGCTCAGGCAGGAATACTGGCTCGCGCAGCTGGACAACGAGACGAGGGGCAGGATAATCGTTAAGGAGATGAAGCTGGGCGACTTCCTGGACTCGCCCGGGGCGATGGATGCCCTGAGGGGCGAGATAGTGAGGAACGGGTGGGCCAAGGCCGGGGAGGAGGAGTTCGGGTTCTCCGGCTTCTCTGGAAGCAGGACGCTTTTCGTGCCCCTTGCGGACAAGCAGTATTACAGGTTCTTCTACGACACGGCAGGGGGGAAGGGGGTTGTGGACTCCCAGCAGCTCATAATGGAGCCCATAAAAGTGAGCGCCACTCCGGACATCTATCCCTGGGAGACCTCGGAGCTGTTCTTCACCCTCAACCAGAGCGCGGGGAAGGTCATGTACGTGCTGGAGAGGGACGGGGAGCAGATAGCCTCGGAGGAGCTGGGGTACGTTGGAAGCGAGAGGGTGTTCTATTACACTTTTGAGTTCGAGGAGCCTGGGGACTACGTGTTCTGGGTGTACGACAACTCCGGGAAGCTCGGCTCCGCGCACATGCACGTGCGGGACATAGACATAAGCATAGTGGAGGCGCGGGACGTGCGCGTGCTGTTCAACATCACGGTGGACGGCGAGCCGGTGAGAAGCGGGAAGGCGAGGGTCTCGCTGGACGGGGTGGAGGAGAGGGAGTTCTCCATAACGGACGGGCAGATGGCGGTCCCCGCGCGCATGAAGAGCGGGGAGAACACCTTCAGGGTGAGGTACCTGGAATATGTGGAGACCATAACCTACACGCAGAGCCAGGAGGGGCTGCTGGAGACTTACGCGAAGTGGCTCCTGCCCGGGGCGGCCATAATAATCATAGTGTACGTTTTCGCGAGCATGAGGAGGAGGCCCACCTACTCCCTGCGGATAGAGAAGATGGGGAAGAAGAAGACGAACACCGTGTGGGTCTCGCCCGAGCAGATAACCGACTGCATACTGGACGTGGAGAAGAGCTGCGGCTGGAAGGACGTGCCCGTCTCCCTGAAGGAGCTCATGCAGAGCTTCAAGAAGAACATAACGAACGGGGCGGACATGTACGACGGGGACGTGGAGAGCCTGATGAAGAGGATGGAGGAGAGGAGGCTGGTGGAGAAGCACGGGGACTACTACCAGCTGGGAGGATGGGGCGACCTAAGGAAGAACGTGATGAAGAGGAAGATAAGGGACGCCCTGGTGGTCTCGGGTGAGAAGTTCAGGGAGGCGTGGGGCGGGTTCGAGCTGGACAGGTTCATCGTGAGCACCGAGTACTTCAACACGGACAAGAACCTTATTTTAGTATTTGAAGACGAGGAGGAGAAGAGGAAGTTCCTGGAGATGATGGAGCCGCTCTCAAGGGCGGAGATAGAGCTCAAGATGGAGAACGGGAAGGTCACCATCACCACCATTGAGGGGCTGTCCGAGTTCATCTGAGCGACCTGTAAGGTTTAAATAGCGGATGACAGAATATATGGAGTACAATTCCAGCTGATTAGAGAGTTGCAAGCTATAAGCAAGGGTGAATTGATGGTCAGAGCTTATGACGTGGAGCCGAACCGGCTCATAAAGGAGGTAGCCGGAAGGCTCAAGGAGATGGGGATAGGGAAGCCCGTGTTCGTCGGCGTCGTGAAGAGCGGCTGCCATGCGGACAGGCCCCCCGAGGACCCGGACTTCTGGTATGTGAGGTGCGCCTCGATAATGAGGCAGGCATATGTGAACCCGGGGACCGGGGTGCACAGGCTCCGCAGGCACTACGGGGGCAGGAAGAACATGGGCGTGAAGCCAGAGCACCACGTGCCCGCGGGCGGGTCCACCATAAGGAAGGCCATGCAGGAGCTGGAGAAGGCCGGCCTGATGGTGAAGGCCAAGAAGGGGAGGAACCTCACCCCGAAGGGCAGGTCCCTGCTCGACAAGGCGGCGAGCTCTGCGAAGGGCTGAGAGCCCGGGACTGGAAGGCTGGGAACCGACATGGGTGAGGAAGAGGCCCCGAACGAGGAGGAGAGGCTCCTCGAGGCGAAAAGGATGGAGGCGCAGCTGAAGGCGGCGCTCCGCCTTTGCCTGACCCCGGAGGCGTATGAGCGGCTCATGAACGTGAGGCTCGCGAAGCCTGAGTTGTATGCTGCCGCGGCGAGGCAGATACTCGCGTACGCGAAGAAGGGCGGGAAAAGGCTCGGGGACTCGGAAGTGCTCGCGCTCCTCAGGATGATGAGGGGCGGTGAGAGGGAGACGAAGATAACGTTCAAGTAGGGTGTTTATATGGGAAAGAAAAGCGCTCTGAAGAAGAAAAGGCTCGGGAAGGCGGGCAAGCAGAACAGGCGGATGCCGGTATTCGTCACTGTAAGGACGAAGAGGAAGGTCCTCTGGAACAACAGGAGGAGGGAGTGGAGGACCAGCAAGCTCAGGATAAACGACGAAGAGTGATTTTATGGCGGAAAATGAGAGGATTTATACTATACCATTGGGCGCGGCTTACGACAAGAGCAGGGTGAGGCGGGCGAGGACCGCGGTGAAGATGGTCCGCTCGTTCCTCTGCAGGCACATGAAGGCCGAGGAGGGCACGGTGCGCATAAGCGAGAAGGCGAACGAATTGCTTTTCGCGCGCGGGATGCAGAAGCCCCCCAGGCAGATAAAGGTGCGGGTGGTGAGGGCTGACGGGATTGTGAAGGCCTACTTGATGGACGAGAAGCCCGCGGAGAAGAAGGAGGCCAAGAAAGGGGAGAAAAAGGCCGAGAAGGCGGAGAAGCCCAAGGAGGCGCCAAAGGAGCAAAAGAAGGATGAGAGGGCCCCGGCCGCAAAGGAAAAGGCCCCTGAAAAGAAGGAAGCGCCCGGCAAAGAGCACACAAACGAGAAGAAATAGACATGGCACTGGAGCACAAGAGGGCGGCATATTTCGGGAATTCCTTCCTGGGGATATTCGTCGCGGCGAACAATTCGCATGCGCTCTTCCCGGACGAGGCCCCGCACGGCTTTGTGGAGAAGGTGTGCGGCGCGCTGGGAACAAAGGAGGTGCGCTGCAGCATAGGGGAGAGCAACCTCAACGGGGTCTATGCGGCGATGAATTCGCGCGGGATAGTCCTCCCCCCGTTCAGCAGGAAGGCCGCGGAGAGGATAGGCAGGGAAACCGGGCTGGAAGCCTACATGAGCAGCGAGAGGATGAACGCCCACGGGAACAACATCTGCGTGAATGATAAAGGCGGCATAATCAACGAGCACGTGCACCCGGAGGAGAGGAGGAGGATGGAGGAGTGCCTCGGAGTGGAGCTCGTTCCCATGAGGATAGGCGCCTTCACCACCGTGGGCTCGATGTGCGTAGCGAACAACAAGGGCTTCCTCGTGCACTACGGGGCGAAGGAGGAGGAAGTGAAGGAACTGGAGGGGATATTCAAGGTGGAGGGGATGAGGGGCACCGCGAACACGGGTACGGGCTTCGTGGGGGTGTGCGTCCTCGCAAACGACAGGGGATACCTGGCCGGGCAGGCGACCACCGCGTTCGAGATGGGGCGCGTGGAGGAGGCGCTCGGGTTTTTAGGATGATTGCAATGATACCTTATGAGGATTTCGCCAAGCTGGACCTGCGAGTGGGGAAGGTGTTGCTGGCGGAGAGGGTGCAGGGCTCGGAGAAGCTGCTGAGGCTGGAAGTGGATTTGGGTACTGAGAAGAGGCAGCTCGTAGCGGGCATAGGGAAGAACTATGCGCCAGAGGAGGTGCTCGGGAAGAGGATAGTGGTGCTCACCAACCTGGAGCCGAAGAAGATGATGGGGCTGGAGTCCCAGGGGATGCTTCTCGCGGCCTGGGAGGACAAGGAAGTAGTTTTGTTGACGGTGGAAAAGGAGATCAAGGAAGGAGCGAAGGTGGGATGATGAAATTCAAGATAAGCGGAACCATGAAACTGGGAAGGGAGACGAGGAAATTCGCCAAGGAGCTCGAGGCGGAGACCGAGAACTACGCGGTGGAGAAGATGTACATGATGCTGGGGGCGGCAAACGGGATACCGCGCAGCAAGATAAAGGTCGAGAACGTGGAGAAGGTGTGAAAATGGAGAAGGAGGAGATAGTCGCGAGGGCGAGGATCGCCGGCCAGCAGAGGAACTACATAGAGAGGGAGGTGGAGAGGATGATGCTCTCCATGCTGGACCTCAACAATTCCCTGACCACCATAGAGCACATGAGGGACGAGAGCGGTCTGGTGCCGGTGGGCGGGGGCGCGTTCATAAGGGCGAAGCTGGAGTCCAAGAAGGTCTATGTGCCGATAGGGTCCAACTACATAGTGGAGTACGGGGTGGAGGACGCGAAGAAGGAGATAGACAGGCGCATGAAGATGACCGAGGGCGCGATCCAGACCATGAAGGCCGAGATGAAAAAAATAGACGAGGAGTTCGCGAGGCTGGAGAGGGCCTACAGGGAGGCGGGCGGGGAGGCCCAGGAGGCGGGCTGATTGCCCAAAGGGGCGGGTCCTGAGTGTTTGACTTACTGAAGAAGAAACTGTCCGGCTTCGTGCAGGGCATAGTCGGGAAGAAGGGAGAGGAGCCCGAAAAGAAAGAGCCAGAAACCTCAAGGGAGGAGGGGCCTGTTTTTGAGGAAGGGAAGGCCGTTGCTGAGATTCCGGAGAAGAAAGAAATCCCTATTGAAAAGAAGGAGGCCCCTGTCCACAAGATAGCGGCCCCGGGGGTGAAAAAAGAGGAGAAGGGGCCTGAACGTGCCCCTGTGAAGGAAAGGGCGCCCCCTGTGGAGAGACCCATTGCGAAAGAGAGGCCCCCCGAACCTAAGAAGGAGGAAAGGAAGCCAGAACTTCCTGCAAAAGCCGAGGAGGAAACCGGGATAGGGCGGGTGGCGGAGAGGGAGCCCGAGAGGCTGGAGAAGAAGGTAAGGAAGGACATTTTTGCGGCCGTGAAGGAGACCATCTCCGGGGCCTCGGAGATACGGGAGGGGGAGATAGCCGAGCTGCTGGATGAGCTGGAGCTCGGGCTCATAGAGAGCGACGTGGCGCTCGAGGTCGCGGACGGGATAAAGGCCGAGCTGAAGAAAAGGGTTGTTGGGGCGAAGGTTCCTAAGGGGAAGACCGCGGAATTCATACGGGAGCAGCTGAAGGAGACGCTCATGGGGATTGTGGGGACCGGGAAGGGGTTCTCCATCCCGGAGAGGGTGAGGGGTTCGGAGAAGCCGGTGAGGATAATGGTGCTGGGGCCGAACGGCTCGGGCAAGACCACCACCATCGCAAAGATTTTGTGGATGCTCAGGAAGGAGGGGCTGAGCGCGGTGGTCGCGGCCTCGGACACGTTCAGGGCGGCCGCGATGGAGCAGCTGAAGCACCACGGGGACAGGCTCGGGGTGAAGGTCATCTCCGGGGCATACGGGTCGGACCCGACCGCGCTTGCGTTCGACGCCGTGGAATACGCGAAGGCGCACAATATAGACGTGGTCCTCATAGACACCGCGGGGAGGCAGGACACCAACATAAACCTACTGAACCAGCTGAAGAAGATGAACAGGGTGATTGCGCCGCAATTGAAGATTTACGTGGGCGAGAGCATAGCCGGCAACGCGATTGTGGAGCAGATTTCAGCTTTCCAAAAGGAAATCGGGATTGACGGCGTGGTGCTCACGAAGCTGGACTGCGACGCGAAGGGCGGGACGGTGGTCTCCATATCCAAGGTGACCGGGATTCCCATAATCTATGTGGGGACCGGGCAGGGGTATGAGGATTTGGAGCAATTTGATGCGAAGAAGATAATCGGGGAGATATTATCATAAAGGTCGTATTGGACACCAATTTCCTTCTGCTTCCCTACCAGTTCAGGGTGGACATAAGGAGGCAGATAGAGGAGCTGCTGGAGGCGCCGCACGAGCTGGTTGTGCCCACTGGGGTGGTCTCTGAGCTCAGGAAGCTGGGCAAGGGGAGGGGGAAGGAGGGCGCGGCGGCGAGGTTTGCGCTCAAATTAGTGGGATTAATGGGCGTGAAGAAGGTGAGGAGCAGCGGCAACGTGGATGCATGGATTGCGGATTATGCGGTGAGGGAGGGGGCGGTGGTGTGCACCAACGATGTGGAACTCAGGCATAAATTAAAAAATGGCGGAGTGAAGATGATTGTGCTGCGCTCCCGCTCCAGGCTCGGGGTGACCTGATGGACACGAAGCTCTTGCTCCTTGGCGTTTTCGCTTTCTTCGGGATACTGGTATTCATCATCATACTCTATTTCATG
>JAXDAS010000039.1:0-3023 GCA_034679605.1 Microcaldota archaeon | reverse complement strand
CGGGCACGGGCTTCGGGCTCGTGTCCTTGGGCTCGCCGATGCCTGAGAATACCCTTCCGAGCATGTCCTGCGTTACTCCCAGGCGCATGGTCTCCCCGAGGAATTTCACCGAGGTGCTCGTGGTGTTCAGGCCGGAGGTGGAGCCGAAAATCTGGACCACCGCCACATTTTCGCTCACGTCCAGCACCTGCCCCTTCTGCTTCTCCCCGTTCGGGAGCGTGACCTCAACGAGCTCGTTGTAGCCCACGCCGGAAACGTTCTCCACGAAAACCAGCGGGCCCGCGATCTGAGTGACTGTCTTGTATTCTTTCATGGCATTCACCTCCTGCTCGTAAGCGAATCAAACTCGGAGTCTATCTCCTTGTAGATCGCCTCGAGGTCCTTGTGCTTGTCCTCCGGGATTTCCTTCATCCTCCCGATTTTTTCCCTTACTTTCAGCCCCATCACGCTCTTGAGCTGCGTGCCCAGGTCCACTGCGGCCGTAGCCCGTTCGTGGAAGCGCATAATATTCCTAAGCATAAGGTATTGCTTCTTCATGCTTGAGAACGCATCTATTTCGTGGTAGGCGCTTTGCTGGAGGTAGTCCTCCCTCAGCATCCTCGAAACGAGCAGGATTTCCTGCTCCCTCTCGGGCAGGGCGTCCGGGCCCACGAGCTGCACCACTTCCTGCAGCTCCGCCTCCTTCTGGAGGAGGGCCATCGCCGCGTTCCTCATCCCCACGAAGTCCGAGGAGAGGTTCTCCTCATACCACGGGTCCAGTGTTTTCGTATATAGGGAATACGAGTTCAGCCAGTGCAGGGCAGGGAAGTGCCTCCTGTGCGCCAGGGAGGCGTCCAGTGCAAGGAACACCTTCGTGACGCGGAGCGTGTTCTGGGAAACGGGCTCGGAAATGTCCCCTCCTGGGGGCGAAACCGCGCCGGTGATTGTTACGGAGCCGAAGCGCTCGTCGCTTCCGAGGGTCTTGACCCTGCCCGCGCGCTCGTAGAATTCAGCGAGCTTTCTCGCCAGGTAGGCGGGGTAGCCTTCCTCGCCCGGCATCTCCTCCAGCCTTCCGGAAATTTCACGGAGGGCCTCTGCCCACCTTGAGGTCGAGTCTGCCATCAAAGAGACGCCGTATCCCATGTCCCTGTAGTATTCCGCGAGGGTAATTCCTGTGTAGATGGACGCCTCCCTTGCCGCGACCGGCATATTGGAGGTGTTCGCAATCAGGACGGTCCTTTCCATCAAGGGCTTCCCGGACTTGGGGTCCAGGAGCTTCGGGAACTCGTTCAGCACTTCCGTCATCTCGTTCCCGCGCTCGCCGCAACCGATGTATACCACTATTTCCGCGTCGGACCATTTGGCCAGCGACTGCTGGGTGACCGTTTTTCCGGAACCGAACGGGCCCGGGATGCAGGCCGTGCCTCCCTTCGCGATGGGGGCGAACGTGTCTATTATCCGCATCCCCGTGGAAAGCGGAACTACCGGCGGGAGCTTCTCCTTGTATGGGCGGGGCTTCCTGACCGTCCACTTATGATAAAGCTTGAGCGGGACTTTCTTTCCGGCAACTTCCATTTCCCCGATCTCATCTTCCACAGTGTATTTGCCGGAAGCGAGGTCTGTGAGCTTGCCCGCATAGGGGGCAAGGACCCTGTGGGTGATGACATCGGTCTCCTTAACCTCCCCAAGGATGTCGCCCACTTCCACCTTCTCGCCCTTCTTCCTCGTCGCCTTGAACTCCCATTTCGTTTTCCTCTCAAGGGCGGGGACCTCGATGCCCCTGGTGATGTAGGTGCCGGACTTCTCCTTGATCTTGTCCAGCGGGCGCTGGATTCCGTCGTAAATGCTCCTGAGCACGCCGGGCCCGAGCTCCACGGAGAGCGGGACTCCGGTGCCCACCACCGGCTCGCCGGGGCGGAGGCCGCTCGTGTCCTCGTACACCTGCACCACGCAGGAATCGCCGACGATTTTGATGATTTCGCCGGAAAGGCCGAGTTCGCCGACCTTGACCACGTCGTAAAGCTTTGCGCCCTCAAGGCCCTTCGCGACGACGACCGGGCCGGAAATCCTTGCAAGTCTCCCTTTTGAAGCCATGTTTTTCACCATTATTTCTTTGAAACGTCAAAGCCGAGCGCCCTCTTGATGAGCGCGTTTATGCTCTCCCCTTCCTCCACCTCTCCGCTGATGGATGGGACGCCGATCACGACCGGGTGGGCGATGCTTGAAACCTTTTTCTTGAGCCTCCAGTCGATGTCCTTCATGTAAGCCTCATTTACGATTACTATCCCGAATTCCGGGGTATCTATAATCTTCTTGAGCAGGTTCTCGAAGGCCTCTCCCCGGTCCACAACGAACACGTCCAGGACTCCGGCCATCCTGAAGCCTGTCGCAAGGGGGGCATCCCCGATTACCGCGATCTTCTCTGCCATTTTCAAACCTCAGTACTGGACGAGCGTGGCCCGTATCTCCTCTGGGGAGAGCCTGTAGTCTATCCCGCGCACCACGCGCCTCAGGTTGTTCATCTCTTCCTCCTTGATGAAGAGGAAGCTCAGTATCGTTCCGAGCGAAACAGTGGAGGTGTAGAACCGCTTGATCTTCTGCCTGGCGATTTCCTGCTTGAACGCCATCTCGAGGTCCACGAGCGTCTTCACCTCCGCCTTTATCGGGAAGGTGTGCGAAATCAGCGGGAGCGCCGAGCCCATGTCCTCCACGCTGAGGAGGGCCTTCAGGACCGAGTGGCGCATGGTGCCGCCCCCTATTATGTATTTCCTTATGGTCTCTTCGCCCTTCACCCCCGCTTTCGCCAGCCTGAGAACATTGATTATGTTGCGGGCGTCTATCTCCTTCTTCACTATCCTCTGCAGTATCTGCGCGTCCCTGTCCGGGATGTCCATCCCGGTCGCGAGATAGTTGTAGTAGGCGGTGTCGAGCAGCACCTGCAGCTGGTTGAGCACCTGCGCGCTGCGGACCGACTCTATGAACATCTGCTCCAGCTCCGTGCCCCTTATCGCGCCGCCGGCCTGGCCGACCATCACCCAGCCCCG
>JAXDAS010000038.1:0-2826 GCA_034679605.1 Microcaldota archaeon | reverse complement strand
AGTCCAACGGGTACAAGATAAGGGTTTCCGTGGAGGCTGTCCCTACCCGCGGAAAATACATCTGGGAAGTCAAGGCTTTCCAGTAGAATTAGACTGATTGTCCTTCCATCTCCATCCCCATAAGCCTGTTGAACTCCACCGCATACTCAAAGGGCAGTTCCTTCAGGAATGATTCAAGGAAACCGACTACAAGGAGCTCTTCGGCTTCTTTCCTGCTCAATCCTCGGCTCATAAGGTAGAATAGCTTCTTTTCACTCAGCCTCCCCGCGCTCGCCTCGTGGGAGATGAAGGAATCCCCATTCCCGACCAGGAACTTCGGGATAGAATTATTCTTGGAAATCCCATCCAGCATCAATCCCTGGCATTTCACGAAGGAATTGGAGTTTTTGGCCCCGGGCTTTATGTCCACGGCCGCGCGGAAGGTCGCAATCCCGCCTTTTGCGCTCACTGATTTTGAGATAATGGTTGAATTGGTATTCGGAGCGAGATGGATCACCCTCCCTCCAGAATCCTGGTTCTGCTTTCCGGATGCCACTGAAATGGACAATACGCTTCCTTTTGCGCCCTCCCCGGCCAAAATTACGGTCGGGTACTTCATCGTTGTGAGTGAGCCCATGTTCCCGTCCACCCACTCTATTGTTGCGTTCTCTTTTGCAATTCCCCTCTGCGTCACCAGGTTGTACACATTGTGAGACCAGTTCTGCAGGGTGGTGTAGCGGACGTGTGAGGCCTTTTCCGCGAAAATCTCTACGACGCCCGTATGCAAATTGCTTCTTGGGAATAGTGGGGCCGAACATCCTTCGATATAGTGCACGGAACTTCCTTCCTCCGCGATTATTACCGTGCGCTCAAACTGCCCGATTCCCTCTTTTGAAATCATGAAGTATGCATGCAGGGGCGCTTCCAGCTTAACGCCCTTCGGAACATATAGAAAGCTCCCTCCGCTCCAGACCGCGTCAGTGAGCGCCGCAAACCTGTTGTCAGCCGGAGGAATTGCCTTTCCAATGTATTTTTTCACCAATTCCGGGTGCTCCTTCACAGCCTCGTCCATATTTGTGAAGATTACTCCCTTGCCTTCCCACTCCTTTTTGAGGTTCCCGTACACCGCCTCGCTCTCCAATTGCGCCTCCAATCCGGCCAAAAACCTCCTTTCCGCCTCCGGCACGCCCAATTTCTCGAACTTTTCCCGTATCGCGGGGTCCACGTCCTCCCAGCTCTTCTTCTTCCCCTCCCCGCCCGCATACCATTCCACGTCCCCCAGCCTCAGGGCCAAGAGGTCCGGGCCGAACTTTTGGATGGGAGATTCCTGGAAAATCCTGAATGCTTCCAGCCGCCTGGAGCGCATCCATTCCGGCTCCTTTTTCGAGGAGGAGATGTGGCGGACGACATCCTCGCTGAGCTGCATGCGTAATTTTGATTAGGTTATATTTTTAAACCATTATGGTTAATAAAATAAATGATGATGGACCAATCGGATTTGAAGATACTGCATATGCTGCTTAAGGATTCGCGGATGCCCCTCTCAAAAATAGCGAAGGAGCTGGGCATAAGCCAGCCCGCGGCGCAGAAGCGCATAGAGAAGCTGAAGTCCAAGGGGATAATCGTCGGCAGCACCGTTCTTTTGAATGAAAAGATGATTGGATGGAAGCACGCGCTTGTGGTGCTGAACGCGGGCAGGAGGGATTACATGCGGCTGCTTGACACGCTCAAAAAGCTGCCCACGGTTACTGCTGTCTACCAGACTACCGGCCCTTATGCGATTGGAGTTGAAATGGTGGGCGCTGCGGGGGTTGTGGACGGCATTATTGCACACATCAGGAGGATGAAAGGGGTGCGGGACTTCTGCCCGATATCGCTGGAAGAGAAGGTGCTGTGAAGATGCTGGACGTTGAGGATTTGCACGTGTCCGTTTCTGGGAAGGAAATAGTGAAAGGAATATCATTTGCCCTGGAAAAGGGGAAAACTTATGCGATAATGGGGCCGAACGGGAGCGGCAAGAGTTCCCTGTGCAATGCGCTTATGGGAAACCCGGATTATGAGACGACGGGGGAGATAGTGCTGGATGGAAAGGACATAAGCGGGCTGCGCGCTGATGAACGGGCGCGGCTTGGGATGTTCCTGAGCTTCCAGAACCCAGAAGAGATAGAGGGCGTGGAACTGGAGGGGCTCATGAGGCGTGCCTCCAGGCCAGCGGACAAGAAAGAGGAGATACGGAACTGGGCGCTGGTGAAGGAGAAGATACGAAAAGGAAGCGAAAAACTGGGGCTGAAGGCTGAGAAAAGGGACCTGAACGTCGGGTTTTCGGGCGGGGAGAAGAAAAAATCCGAAATAGTGCAGATGGAGATATTGCAGCCAAGGCTCGTATTGCTGGATGAGATTGATTCCGGGCTGGATGTGGACGCGCTTAAGGCGGTTGCAAAGGAGATAAATAAGATGCGGGACGGGGAACGGACCTTCCTCATCGTGACTCATTACAGCCGCATCCTGAAGCATGTGAAGCCGGATTTCGTGCTCATAATGAAGGACGGAAAAATCGTCAGGAGGGACGGGCCCGGGCTCGTCCAGATGATAGAGGAAGAAGGGTATAAGGCGGTTTGAATGGATGTTGAAAGGATAAGGAAGGATTTTCCGATTCTGGAGAGGGAAGTGAACGGTAAGAGGGTCGCATACCTGGACAACGGCGCCACCAGCCAGAAGCCGAGGCAGGTGATAGATGCCATTGTGCGCTATTATTCCTCATATAATGCAAATGTGCATCGCGGCGTGCACAAGCTGAGCGAGGAGGCGACCGTCGCATATGAGGATGCGCGGAGAAAAGTTGCGGAA
>JAXDAS010000037.1:0-3839 GCA_034679605.1 Microcaldota archaeon | reverse complement strand
GCGCATCCATCTACATCCAGCGTGATATGCACCGCATCGGCCCCCTTTCTGCGTTCCCCAAGAGTATGAGGGAATTCCTGGACAAGAAATCTCGCAGCGAGCCAATCGTCGACCGCCTTCTCAATTTTCTGCCGCCGTCCGTAATGACAGGAAGATACAGGGTAAGGGAATTCACCATCTCCCCCGGAGACGAGATCTATGTTTTCGGGAACGCGAAGATACCGAAATCCCAGCCAACTTATGAAGTTTCCAACGCCCTTGTGATATCCAAAGGGGAGCCATGGCAGGATTTCATCCTTGCAGACCATCCGGAAGAGAAGGTGAAGGGCGGCCTTGCTTACCTGATGTTGATTGCCGCAATCGCGTTCATAAACATTCTCTTGTGTATTTTCAGTTTCTTCTTTTATGCGCAATGCATATTGTTCCAGATAGTGTTATTCGCGATAATAATTTGGTTCTTGCAGCCTTATCAGCTTTCTTTTGGAAAGAGATAATTGCCAGCAAACATTTCACGCAAATTTCTCTTCATGGATTCACGGAAGCTTTTTATTTATTCTATGACAAAATTTATGCATGAACAAAATACTGCCGTTGCTTGTTTTGGGATTGTTGTTCGCTGGTTGCACCGAAACAAAAGATAGTTCTCAATCAGGGATTTATGCCAGCATTTCGGACAAGGTCGCGAGCCTAAGCCCGGATTCTGGAGAGAACCTATTCAGAGGCGTTTGGACCTATTCATGCGGCGTGGAGCAGGGTTGTGCCAGCAGGGAAGGCGTATACCTGGAATGGAACGTCGAGAACAAGACTGCCAGTTCAGATTATGATCGGCAACCCGATGTGCGTATGGTGAATGGGCAGAGGTTTGAGTTATTCCAATTCGGAAGTGATACCAATAGGGATACGCTCGGCCAAACAATTTGCAAAGGCAAAAGAGTTTGGTATCGTGTGTCCGGCACTCCCAGCGCTCTCGTAGATGCGAAAAATCAAGAAATAATGTCTGCCATAGCGGAGATATGCGCTGGCTGAACACTGGTTTCAAATCACAGGACGTTTGATTAACGGAAGTACGGCTACGTCTTATTTTTATACTCCTTCCCGCATTTTACACACATGGGATTTGATTTTTCCCCTTTTTTGGCGGCGTGCGCCGAGGCCAGGCGCACGGCCTTCTCTTTTTCCAATCCTCTCATCGTGCATCATCTGGACGCAGATGGAGTGAGCTCCGGAGCAATTGTGGAATCCGCCTTCCGCGCGGAATGGAGGAAGCACAGGAGAATCTGCATAAAGAAATTAGGCGATACGGAGTTAGAACAGATAAAGGATGAGAAAGAAATAATATTCGTGGATTTGGGCGGGGGAAATCCCCGCGTGAACGAACTGCATGACGTCCTAATCATAGACCACCACCAGACCAAGGGCATAACCAAGCACCAGATAAACCCCCTATTGTACGGAATAGACGGCGGAGATGAGCTGAGCGCAGCAGGCACAGCCGCCCTGGTTTTCGATTCCCATTACGACCTCGGAGTAGTTGGCGCAGTGGGCGACATGCAATACCCTCTCCGCGGGGCCAATCGCCTCCTCATAGAGAAAGGAAAAGAACGCGGGGAAATAGAGCTCGCAAACGAACTCCGAATGTTCGGAAGGTATTCCCGCCCGCTCACCCAATTCCTCGCGTATTCCGATGAGCCCTACCTCCCCGGCATCTCCTTCAACGAATTGAACGCGGAAAAACTCCTCTCGGATTTGGGCATTTTACTTCAGAAAGGAGAGCGCTGGCGCACCTATTCCGACCTTTCCGAATCGGAAAAGAAAAAACTCGTCTCCGCTCTCTCCGACCTTTTGGTGGAAAAAGGAAAGCCCTTCCTCGCTGAAAATTTAGTCGGAGAAACATACCTCCTCACAAAAAGGGAAAGGAGGAGCGAAACCTTCGACGCATCCGAGTTCTCCACAATGCTCAACGCATGCGGAAGGCACAGCCGCCCCGATGTGGGCGTGGCCGTATGCCTGGGGGAAAAATGGGCGGAGGAAGAAGCCGCACAACTGCTCCGCCTCCACAAAACCCGCATCCGCGAAGGAATCCTATTCGCCCGCGAATCCATAGTGGATTTCGGCCCCTTCCTTTTCCTTGATGCACGGGAGAAAATAGAGGATTCCATAGTAGGAATCGTATGCGGGATGGCTATAGGCGGCTCGCCCAAGCCCATTTTAGGAATCGCCTCTTCCGAGGAAGGTAAAACCATAAAGGTATCCGCAAGGGGAACCCGCGCACAGATAAATGCCGGCCTAAATCTCGGGAACGCGATGGCCGCGGGCGTAAAAATTTCCGGGGGGGTGGGGGGAGGCCACAAAATCGCAGCAGGCGCAAACATTCCGTCGGAAAAACTAAACGAGTTCCTTACGGCAGTTGCCGACCATTTACGGCAAAAGCCGTAGATGTGTGCGGCATGCAACAAGCTTTTTATATCTTCCCCAGAAATACAAGACTATGGGTTCGGGTTCTTCGGCAAGAGCATTGCGCTTCAACGAAGGCACTGCCGCCGCCCCTCATATGGCCAAACTAATCCCATTCAGGTTCAGGGAGCCCCTGGCGGATGTGCCGAAACAGGCGCTCCCCTGCGGCCAGAAGCAGGAAGGGGCCTCGATAATCCAAACCAACAAGCTTTTTGAGGCGAAGCATCAGCAGAAGGAAAAAGGCGTCATACGCAGGGCCGCGGAGCCCCCCAGCGACCACTGGCTTCTCGCCTGGGTCGTATGGCTGTATTATGTGAATACATATTCGAAGGCGGGCCTGCGCGTGAGCGAGGAGTCAAGGAAGGTCGAATTCCACCAAAGGTCGGTATCCGGGCTAGGCAAATGACTCTTATACGAAAAAACAAGCGGCTCGGCCAGCACTTCCTCAATTCACCCCAAATTCTCCAGTTCGAGGCCGAAGCCGCCGGGATAGAAGGGAAAACGGTGATAGAAATAGGGGGGGGCGACGGAAGGCTCACCGAGGCCCTCCTCGCAAGGAACCCAAAAAAACTCACCGTATTCGAGAAGGACGGGAGATGGGCGGAATTCCTGAGGCAAAGGTTCGGGGACAGAATAGAGCTTATGGAGGGGGATTTCCTTGATTCAGAGAGGGATGCGGAGATATACGTGGGCAACATCCCCTACTACATCTCCTCGCCCATCCTATTCTCCATCGCAAAGAAGGATTTCCAGCGCGCCCTCCTCATGGTGCAGGCGGAATTCGCGGAAAGGATGGTGGCAAAGCCCAAAACACCGGAATACGGCCGCCTCAGCGTAACCTCCCAGCTCCTCTTCAAAATAAAGCTCATGAAGAAGGTGAAAAAGGGCGCCTTCTCCCCGCCTCCCGAAGTGGATTCCGCGATAGTCCTGCTGGAGAAGAAATCATCCTCCATTGACCCATGGGTGGAGAAGATAATCCTCGCGCTCTTCCAGCACAAAAACCAGCTCATTTCAAAGGCCCTCAAGCACGCGGGCATGGCCCCAAACCCCGGCCTTCCCAAGAAAAGGGCAAGGGAGATGGCTCCGGAAGAGATAGTCGGGCTCGCGGAAAGGCTCAGGCCCTCAGGGGCGCCTCAAGGGAGAAATTCTCATCCCCTTCCACGGTGAGCTTTGCCGCGCCCTGCGTGAGCGGATAGCGCAGCTCGAGCTTGTCCCCCGGCTTCATGTCCTCCTTCACGAAAACAAGCGGCTCCCCGTCCACCACATCCTCCACGGTCACCCTCTTGACCGGGATGAACGTCTGGAAGAGCACCCTGCTCTTCCCCTCCTCCGCGGTCTTCTCGAACTTAACCAGGGAGGAGAACCTTTTCCAAATGAAATTGAGT
>JAXDAS010000036.1:0-2631 GCA_034679605.1 Microcaldota archaeon | reverse complement strand
CGTTCCTGCGAAGCTCGAGGAGGAGAAGCCGCGGAAGGAAGAGGAAATCGAGGCCCCGCGCGAAGCGGCTCCGGCCGCTGCCCCCGAGGCCGAACCGGAAATCGAGGCGGAGGCGCCGCGGAAGGAGGAGCTCGAATTCGAGGGGAGGAAGCCCGCGGAGGAACTGGAGTTTGAGAGGCCGGAGGCGCCAGCAGGGAGGCCCATGGAGATAGAGGTGAGGCCCGCAGAGGTTCCGAGGCCCCCGGAGGAGAAGCCTGTGCGGAGGCCCGGCGTCGCGCCGGAGGTCGCATTAAGGATTCCGCCCGTGCTGATGACCTCCGCCAGCGAGAGCGCCATAGAAGAGGTGGAGAAGCTCGAGAAGCAGTTCGGGAGCGAGGTGAAGGCGGGCGGCAGGCTGGACAAGGAGGACGCGAAGAAGAGGATGCTCGAGCTCACGCGCGAGCTTTTCAGGGAGAAATCAGTGGATAGGAGGGAGGAGATAAAAAAGGAGATTGTCGCGCTCAAGACCATGCTTTCGGAGGCCGAGGGCAAGGCGAGGCCCAAGGCGGACATATTCACGGTCGTGAGGAACGACCAGGAGTACGAGGTGTCCTCGGCCAAGAAGGCCGTGGGCGAGGCGTACGAGGGCGCGCTAGCCCCCCTCCTGAAATATTACGACGAGGAGGCGGCGCTGGGCAGGGGAGGGGAGGCGCTGCCGGCGCTGGAGGAGAGGGCCGCGAGGCTCAGGGAGCAGGTGGCCAATCTGGTGGAGAGCTACGAGGCTTTCCTTGTGGGCAAGCACTCCGCCGAATTGGAGGAGCTCGGGAAGAGGGGGAAGGGGACGAAGGAGATGGACGCCAGGGCCAGGGAGCTCGGGGCTTCCTACAGCGCGGATTTTGCGTCGCTGAAGAGTTCCATATGGAGCGAAATAGACTCAGCGGTCGCGAAGAGGAAGGGCGGCGCGGAGGAGGTTAGCGACGAGGAACTGCTTTCATATCTGCAGGCCGAGGAGCCTGTGGACTACCAGAGGTACGCGAGGGGCGAGATGACCCGGGTGCAGGCGCTCGCCAAGGCGAGGAAGAAGATGGCGTCCGGAAAGGAGCGTAAATAAAGATTATGCAGCATAAATGAATGGTGAGCGGATGGAGAAAAAACCAAAAGTGACCCCGGTGGCGCTCCCTGTGAGGGAGGGCAAGAAGGCCGCGAAGCCCTTGCGGGTGGTTTCCGAGTGGCTTATGCCGTACTACCCGAACATGAAGAAGAAGCTCCTGATGGCGGGGATGGACAAGCCGCCGGAGGATTTCCTGGAAGGGGTGGTCGTGAGCACTTTCCTTTTCACGGTCGTGCTGACGGTCGCAACCGCGGTGTTCTTCAGTTCAATACAGGTGAGCCTGCTATGGCTCGTCCCGCTGTTCTTCGTCTACCTCCTGTTCTCGTTCCAGTACTTCATGCTCTACCCGGACGTGAAGATCACGAAGAGGAGGAAGGATATAGACTATGAGCTCGTATTTGCAGGAAGGCATTTGCTGATTGCGCTCAAGTCCGGGATGCCGCTCTTCGATTCCCTTGTCGGGGTCTCTAAAGGATACGGTGCGGTGAGCGAGGAGTTCAACAGGATAGTGGAGAAGGTGACGCTCGGGGTGTCGATGACGCAGGCGATAAGGGAGGTCATACAAAACTGCCCCTCGAACGACTTCAACAGGATAATGCTGCAGATTGCGAACTCCATAAGCTCGGGCTCGGACGTGGCGGATTCGCTGGAAGTGGTGCTCAACCAGGTGTTCAGGGAGCAGGTGATCGCCCTGAAGGCATACGGGCAGAAATTGAACCCCCTGGTGATGTTCTACATGATTTTCGGGATAATCTTCCCTTCGCTGGGGCTGGCCTTCGCTGTGATACTGTTCTCCCTGCTCGGGAGCGGGAGGTTCGGGATAGACGCGTCAATCCTCCTCCTGGTGTTCGTGATGATTTCGATTGTGCAGTTCCTGTTCCTCGCGATGGTGGAGAGCTCCAGGCCAAAGTATGTGATCTGAGGTGGATGAGATGCTACAAGGATTTTATGAGACGGTCGGAAGGCTTTTCTCCAGGGAGAGGATAAGGAGCGCGGAGAGGATGATAAGGAACGCGGGGTACAGCCAGCCCGCGGAGGCGTTCGTCGGCTTCCTTGTGCTGGTGGTCGCGCTGCTTTCGCTGCTGGCGTTCTTCCTCATGATGAATTATTCGGTGGTCTATTCTTTCCTCACCGCGGTGCTGGGGCCCACCTTCTACCTGCCCGAGTTCGCACTCTGGGTGCTCACTCTCATAGTCGCGGTTCTGGCGATGGCGTTCTCCGTGTGGATGCTCGTATGGGTGTTCCTGCTTCTGCAGATAGAGGCGAGGAAGAGCGCCGTGGAAGCGGCGTTGCCGGATTTCCTTTCACTCATAGCGGCGAACGTGCGCTCCGGGATGACCGTGGACCAGGCCATGTGGTATGCGGCGAAGCCGGAATTCGGCATCCTTTCAATGGAAGTGAAGGGCGTTATAAAGAGCTCATTCAGCGGCGAGCCATTCGAGAAGGCGCTGGACAGGCTCTCGACCAGGTTCAACTCAAAGGTGCTGGAAAGGACGGTGCTGCTGGTGAAGCAGGCGATGGCGACAGGTGGCGAGGTCGCG
>JAXDAS010000035.1:0-2975 GCA_034679605.1 Microcaldota archaeon | reverse complement strand
ATAGGGGTGGGCGGGGATGGCGACGGCTACGGGATAGGGATGGGCCACTTCATCCACGTGATGAGGAGAAATTATGACATGACCTACATAGTCCACGACAACCAGGTGTATGGATTGACCACCGGGCAGACCGCGCCCACATCCCAGAAAGGGATGAAGACCAAGAGCACACCTTACGGAAACCTTGAGGAGCCGGTCCATCCCATTCCGCTCGCCCTCACGATGGGCGCCACATACGTTGCGAGGGGATTCGCGGGCGACATCGCGCACCTCACCTCCATTGTTTTAGGGGGAATAAAGCACAAGGGCTTCGCGCTCATAGACATCCTCCAGCCCTGCGTGACCTTCAACAAATTTAACACGTATGAGTACTGGAAGCAGCGCGTCTACAAACTGGAGGAAAGCGGGCACAACCCGTCAGACCACGCGAAGGCCCTGGAGAAGGCGAACGAGGACTGGAGAACTAATTATGAGAAGATCCCAATCGGCCTCTTCTTCAAGGAGGACAAGCCCACGTACGAATCCGAGCTTCCGCAATTGAAGGTTCCGTTGGCGAAGCACGATTTGAAGCCGGTGGGGCTCGAGGAAGCGATGGACGAGTTCATATAGCTTTTAATTTTTTACCACTTATATTCCATATGTGCGCAGTCGGCAGATTTTTTACGCCCAGCCGGAACCCGGCAAGAAGGCCAGCAACAGGCATTCCAATCTGCTCAGGAAATTCGAGAGGCACAAGCTTGAGGCTGCGGCCATCCCGGCCGCGATGGGCCTCGGCTCCGCCGCAGTCTTGTACTTCCTGAAGATGAAGCAGCTTAACGACGAGATATGCCTGAGGAACCAAAAGGTGAAGGAGTTGGAAAGAATCAGGGCAGAAACCGCGGTTTTTCCAAGGCAGCCCAACTACGCCTCGCAAGGCAGCGTGGATTCCTTCATCGCTTCCGTTAGGAAAGAGGAGGCCAAGGAACTGCGCGAGCAGGTCTCCACCTCCGACCTGCTGATCATGGAAATGGAATCGTAAAACCAGGGGCACTCGTTCGTGAGGGACTGCGGTCTCATCGCCGCCGCATTCGCAGCTGCTATGGTATTGGGGTTGGTTGGCATAAAAACGCTCGCAAAAAGGGAGGGGAGGAGGGCAGCACTGGACAAAAAGCCGGAGGAGCCGCCCAAGCCCCGCGAAAGGAGGCCGGTGGAGCAGATGGAGGACTTGGGGCACGCAGCTACGTGCATCCCCGCGCCGGTTGCACAACCGAAGGAGGAAGTCTCCAAGGAGAAATTCCCCAGGCCCGAATATTATGATTCAGTCTTCCCAAACCTGAAAAAATCCATAATGGAGGAGATGGGCTCCCTGGGCTCGGACGAGGCGACAGAGGCCTTCCTTTGCGTGATGAAGCCGGCTGAGATCGACGAGCTGCTCAACTGGCCGGAAACCATTGCCGTGCATATGGAGAGAAACAGGGAAAAATTGAAGGAATTTTTAGAGGAGAAGAAAGTGGACCCGAGGCACCTTTTCGCGAGGCTCGGGCCAGAGGTAACCGACCTTTTCTAGCTTCTCACGATTTTTCTATCGTCCACTCCACCAGTCCGTAGTCCGAGAACACCAGGTCGAACGTGTAGTCCTCACCCGCGATCTCCACCTCGTCCCCGTCCGCTATCTCTTCCGAGTCCCCTTCCATCCCTATCGTCACGGTTTGGCCGGTGTTGTCCACGTCCGAAACAACGAACGTTCCGCCCAGCATCCTCACGGAGCCGGGGACCAGCCTCGGGTAAAAGGTGGCCGTTTCCGTCCCTATGTCGTATTCGTCGTCCCTTGTGCATCCCGGCCCGTTGTACGTGGTCACGGTTCCGTCCATGGAGTAAATCTGCAGGTATGACAGGGCCCCCTTCACCCTCACGCTCTCATCGTCGGTGCTAGCGCCGATGACCTCGAGTGCCATCCCCTCGCCGCAGAAATCGTTCGTCTTCTCCCCGTTTTCGAGCTCGCAGGTGTCAACCTCGTCGCCCTCGTCGTCGTAGAGCGTGAAGGATATGGACTCCTCATCCTCGTCGCCCTCAACTGTGTCTACGCCCAGATAGTAGCCGCTGCCTATGCCCGCCTTCTCCCCAACATACAATGTGAGCGAGCTCGCGCTCTTGAAGGAATACCAGTGCTCGTCGTCCAGGTCCAGGTCCTCGTCGGTATCGAAGCAGCTCACCCTCGCGCACGCGCCCGCGTTGCAGTAATAGCCGCTTCCGCAGTCCATTGTCGCCTGGCTTATGCCGCTTGAGGCGCAGTAGTATTCCAGGACCGAACTGTTGCTGCTGCAGCTGTCCGAGCGCGTGGTGGCCCCCAGGGTCGTGTTCCCCGCCCTCTCCTTGTTCTGCCCGCCGTCGGAATCGGTGCACGCGGCCGCGGCGCACGCCCCGTCCCTGCACACCTCGTCCTCCTCGCATGCGATGCTTGTGTTCCTTATGTTGCCCGACGGGTCGCAGTAATATTCGGTCACACTCCTGCCGTCCGCGCTGCACGCGTCCTCCTTCTCGGTCTCGCCCCTGGCCGTGGCGCCGGCTTCGCCCGCCTCCTGCCCTCCGTCGGAATCAATGCACCTGTGAGGGACGCATTCGCCTTCGAAGCATTCCTTCCCCGCGCCGCAGCTTATAGTTTTGGACAATACGCCGCCCGCAGAGCAATAGTATTCGGTGACCGAGCCTTCGCTTGCGCAGGAGTCAGTAAGGGACGCCGCGCCTGCGGTGGCAGTGCCCCTCGCCTCCGCAACCTCGCCCCCGTCGCTGTCCGAGCACGGGACCGGCACGCAGGCGCCGCCCGTGCAGGTGTATCCGCTTCCGCACGGGAGGTCCGAAACGCCCATTATCCCGTCCTCGCAGTAGTACTCCTTCACCGTTGATGCGTCAACGCAGGAATCCGCGCGCGCGGGGTGACCTAGGGTGACGGTGCCCGCGGCGGACGGGGACCACCCCCCCCCCCAAGAGGGGCAAAA
>JAXDAS010000034.1:0-4157 GCA_034679605.1 Microcaldota archaeon | reverse complement strand
TTGGAAGGAGAAAAGGAGATGGGATTTAGGCTCGTCTATAACGCTGAAAAATGCCTCCAATTCCTCTTCCGTAAAGCCCTTGTTCATGGAGCCATATTTGGGCGTTTTCCTGCGCAAAAAGCGGCTCTTGCGCGCCTCGGAGAGAATTCCAATCGCCTTTACCAGGTTCCACTTGCTGAAGTGCTTCCCCAGGAACTCAATCTGCCCCCTGATTTGTGGCCAATTTTTGGTCAATTCCTTGGAAATCTGCCTTGTTGAAAGTGTTTGTGCTTCACCACATGCCGGAAACTGAAAACCCGGAACGGGGAACCCAGTATCTTCACGCCGTGGAAGGACGGAAATGCAGGCGTCTGGTCCGGAGTTCAAATCTCCGCGGGCCCAAGAGAAGAAACGCGGAGGGGTTAACAACCCCCTTCGCCTCGAGCCCCATATATCTGCATCGCTGCGGCGATGTCTGGCGAAGTTCTGCGGAACTTCACCATCGGGGCACGAGCCGAACCCCCCCATTTTTTCCATGATTTTCTGACCCCCCCACTTCTCTTTGAAACCCTCTGCTCGTACTCCTTACGCTTTTTATTTGTGCCCATCTTAAGAAATGCATGAAGCCAGGCAAAATAAAGGTTGGGAAGGAGACCGAGATCGCATTCGCCATCTTCATGATTCTATTCGTCGCCTTCTTCATCTATTCCATCTTCATCGAGCCCCGCTCCATTTCCGTAACCCACCTGGAAATCGAAGGGGCGCCGCAGAAAATGGTTTTCCTCGCGGATTTGCACGTCCGGGATTCCAATGCGGATTTCATCCAGAAAGTGATTGAAGAGGTGAATGGACTGGACCCGGAAATAGTCCTAATAGGAGGGGACTTCATCCTGGACAACGAGACCGACATAAGCCACATCTCCATCCTTTCCCAATTGGAGGGGAGGAAATACGCGGTCCTTGGGAACCACGACTATTTCTCATCAATAGACGCGGCCGGCTCCCAGACGAAGATAAGGGAAAAGGCAAAGGCGAACTTCACGGTGCAGGGATACAACGTCTCCTCATTGGATGACGGCCTATACAGCCAGCAGATTGGGGACGGGGTGAAGCAAAAATTGGAGGAGGCGGGCTTCCGCGTCCTGAGGAACGAATACGAGATTTTTGAGGCGAACGGCAAGGATGTTCTCCTTGTTGGGCTGGACGATTGCTGGGCGGGAAAGACAAGGCTGCCCCCCAATCTCCCGGCTGCGGACTACTCCATCTACCTTCTCCACGAGCCGGAATGCATCGCGGACTGGAACTACAACCTGTTGCTCACTGGGCACACGCACGGAGGGCAGATAGTTTTCCCAGTATTAGGCGCGCCCCAGAGCCTCTTCGGGATGTACTCCTTCAGCGGCATGCTTCTGGACGAGCCGTACAAGAAATCATACGTGACCAGGGGCGTGGGCTCCTTCCCGATGTTCTTAGGGATAGCGGACATGCGCTTCAACTGCCCGCCCGAGATAGTCCTCATAAATTGATGGCTTCCTGCCCCTCCGCCCCGGTCACGGGCTCCCTGAAAAATGCGCTCGCCAGCCTGCCGGCCAATCCCCAATTGAGAGGGTTTACCATCAGTTTCAGGCCCATGCTCCTCGCTTCCGGGACCACCGCCAATGAGATTATGATTGCCCTGCCGGTTGCATCCTTGGCGAGCTCAACGAGCAGCTCTTTGCCGCCATCGCTCCTGAATATGCCACTCATCAGGCCGCGCCTCTCCTCTGAAACGAACAGTTCCCTGAAAATTCCGACCGCGTCCGCGGGATTTTCGGTGAGATAGCTGAAGACGGCCCCCCTGGCTCCGCGGTCCTTCAGCACCATGCAGCACAGGCGTGCATTCGCGTTGTTCTCGGAAAAGGAGGAGAACGCCGCGCCGGCGGTTTCCTGGTTGCGCATAAGCGGCGGAATCTCCTTCGCAGGCTCCGCTGATTTCGCAATCTGCGAGAGGTCGAAGGAAGGCACCTCCGCTGTTTTATTTCCGGATTCCCGCGTCGCCTGCTCCAGCCCCCTCATTATCCTGCGTATGGCGAGCCATCCCCTCAAGCTCCGGAGCATGTGCCCCGCGACTTCCCGCCCTTCCGGCACCTGCCCCAGCTTTATCAGCAGCTTGAGCCCGTTCTCGTTGCGCCCCACCATCACGAATGTGTCTATCCCATCCCGGCTCTCAAGGAATTCGGCTATTAATTTCGTGACCCCAGGGACGCGAAGCGCCTCTCTGTACGCGTCAAACAGCTTGTCGTCCTTCGCAAGGGCCTCCACAACCCTCTTCACTTCTCCAGTCGCAAGGTAGCTCCTCAAATCCCTGTAATCAAGCGAGCCTTCTGCAAGCAGGCGCCTGACAATCTGCAAATCCTTTATGGGAGAGTTCGCAAGCTTCTCTGCGGCATCCGGATTAATGCTGAACCTTCCCTTCGCGGAACCGCTGTGCTCCTTCTCCGCAGCCCGTTGCATGGTTTCCTATTGCCCGGCTCCTGATTTTAACCGTTTCCCCATAGACGCATGCACACACATAATAGGGCATAATAAAAAACCAACCCAACATTTCTATTTCATGGCAGTCAGAAACATTCTTTTCTTTGGAAATCCGCTCCTTTCAAAGCCTTCGGAGCCGGTTAAGGAGTTCGGAAAGGCGCTCGACCCGCTCGTCGGGGATTTGAGGGATACCCTCATGGACGTGCGGAAGAGGCACGGCATCGGCAGGGGAATAGCCGCCCCGCAGATAGGCGTTCCGCTCCGTGTCATAAACGTTGTTGAGGACGGAGTCCACACAACTTATGTGAACCCGAAAATAGCGAAGATGCACACCGGGCTTATGCGCGTATGGGATAGCTGCTTCTCCTATGATTTGAAATTCTTCGTGCTCGTCAACAGGGCGAAGGCAATAGAAGTGGTCTACCAGACGCAGGAAGGAGAGCACAAGACCGGCCTCTTCACCGGAGCCAGGGCGGATATTCTCCAGCACGAGATAGACCACCTGGACGGAATCCTTTCCATACAGCGCGCGGTGCTGCCCGAGCAGAGGATGAGCAGGGCGGAGTGGGAGAAGGCAGGAAGGCCCTACATAATAGGTTGAGCAAATGGGAATAATGATAATAATAGAGGAAAAAGTCGGCCTTAAGCCAAATGGGGTAAAATCATGGCTTGCAATCCTAGTCCTGCTCCTCTTAGGCCTGTTTTTCGCCAATCTTTCAAATTTTTTCGGCCCGTGCCTGCTCATGTGGCTTGCCCTTCCCGTCCTGATGGCGGTCCTGACCTCATTTGCAGGAAAAACCGAGAAGGAGACGGAAAGGAACGCCGAAAGGCTCGCGTTCGTGTTCTTCGCACTTATCATCATAGGTTTGATTGGAGTTGGCGCACACCTCTACCTGAACGTGAGCGACCCTTCAGGGCAATCCCGGTTGGCGGGCGAGGTTTTCATGGGCATGGGCGCAGCGGTCTTCGTTTCCGTAATAATCTGGATTCTGAAGGGAAAGCCGGAGTGGAAGGGAAGGCGCTCCAAAACCCTCTAATTCCTTTGCCGCCAAATCTAGTGCGTGAGGATCGCAATCATTTCCGACACGCACGTGGGCTACCCAAGATTCTACGAGGACAGCTTCACGCAGGCGGAGGCCGCTTTCAAGGATGCAAATGAAAAAGCGGACGTAATCCTTTTTCTCGGAGACCTATACGACACGCGCGTCCCCTCTCTGCAGGTGCTGGGCCGCACCATCTCCTTCTTCCGCTCCCTAAAAATTCCCATTTATGCAATCCACGGAAACCATGAAAGGAGAAGCAAGGGCGCTTTGAACCCGGTAGGGCTTCTTGAACGGGCCGGCCTCATCTCCCATCTAAACTTTTCATCAAAAATATTCGAAAAGAACGGGGAGAAAATATTCCTCGCGGGAATGGGAAACGTCCCGGACGACCTCGCCCCCGCAGCCCTCCGCAAGCTTATGGAAAACATCCAGATTCCCAGGGACGGCTTCTCAATCCTCATGCTCCACCAATCCGTCTCCGAATTCGTTTACGGGGAAAACCTCCTCAGCGTCTCTGATTTGGAAAAATTCGGCTTCAGCCTAATATTGAACGGCCACATCCACGTGCGGAAGGAAGCCCTTGATGGAAAATTCCTCATCCCCGGCTCCACAGTAATCACT
>JAXDAS010000033.1:0-4926 GCA_034679605.1 Microcaldota archaeon | reverse complement strand
TGGGGGTCACTTGTACATTTTTGATTTCCGCGCCCCTGGTGAACGAGGTGGCGCTTGCGCTCCTTTTCGGGCTTTTCGGGTGGGAGGTGGCGCTCCTTTATGCGGGTACGGGACTGCTCATTGCGGTATTTGCAGGAATCCTGATTGGGAGGCTCGGGCTGGAGAAGGAGGTGGAGGGATTCGTGTACGAGAGCACTCTCGGGAAAACAAAGGAGAAGAAATTCAAATGGAAAGAGAGATTGGAGTTTGCGAAATGCCAGATGTTCAATATCGTGGGGAAGGTCGGGCCGTTCATAATCCTGGGAGTCGGGCTTGGGGCATTGATACATGGGTTTGTGCCGGTGGGATTTTTGGCCGATATTGCGGGGAAGGATAATCCCCTTGCGGTGCCGATTGCGGTCCTTATCGGGGTTCCGTTGTATTCCAATGCGGCGGGCACAATTCCCATAGTGCAGGCGCTGATGGCGAAGGGGATGGCGATGGGGACCGCGCTCGCGTTGATGATGAGCGTAACTGCGCTTTCGCTTCCGGAGATGATAATCCTGAGAAGGGTGCTGAAGCCGAAATTGATTGCGGTGTTTGCGGGGATACTTGCGGTTTCCTTTGTTCTTGTGGGGTTGCTGTTCAACGCGCTGGTAGGTTAGTGGTAAAGTGGAGCTTATACCCGAATAACTACTTTTATAAACTCTTTAAGGGAAAATAGAATACGATATTATGGGGGAAGAAGAGCAGGCGCAGCAGAAGCCGCCGCGGATAAGCCCGGAGACGAAGGAAAAGATAAAGAGGTTCCTGGGGAAGGCGGGGCTCCTTGTCGCGGGGGGGGCGATAGGCGCGGGCATAGGCGTGGCCGTGCAGTACAGCATCATGCAGAACGCCATCTTCAGGATGCAGGAGCGGGAGCAACAGCGGCAGTGCCTCACCGATTACGACATGGACAGCGCTGGGAGGAGCGCCATCGGCGGAGTGGCTGAATTAATCAAAATAATCGTGGAGAGGTACAAGGAAAGGCCGCAGGCGCTCTCGGACGCGGTTGGAGGGCTGCAGTCCGTCTCCGGAACCTATGATTTCGAGCCCCAGAAAATGGCGCTCCTGAAAAAAATTGTGGAGGACGGCGGGGAGAATGCGTCTTATGCATTGCGCATCCTTGGCGCGATGGCGAAGCAGGGCGGTTATTCCGACTCGCTGCTGGACGAGCAGCTGGCAGGGAGGATCGTCGCGCTGGCCGGATTGCTCGCGGAGAGGTGCGGGGAGGACGCGCAGGGGATACTGGACTACATGGTGATCCGCGGCATATTCAGCCAATACAACTGGCAGGCGCCAGGGCCCCTGGGGAGGCTGGCCTTCGCGGAAAGCATGTTCAGGAACGCGAAGGATGCGGGGATGATGAAATATTTTGAGGAAATCTACATTTACTTGGAGCACCGTGGGGAAAACTCAGAAAACTATGAGGCATATGCGGATTCTGTATTCGCAACACTGAGGAAGGTCGAGGATAATGCGGGATCGCTTGCGCCCCTCGCCAGGAACCACATAAGGGCGCTCATGGCGAACAATCTGCAGAGGAGGTCGGGCGAAAGCGACCAGCAATACGCGGACAGGCGAAGGGAATATGCCGAGAGGGTGGCCCCAAGCCGGATGATTAAGGCGATTGGATTCATCGCGGACAGGTATCCGGACGGGGAGAGGGTGGCGGGGATGCTCGGGCTGATGGCGAACGTCCTCCGCAGGGGAGGCGCGAATCCCGCTGTTTTCGACATAGGGTATGCGAACGAGATCTGCTTCATCACGGAAAGGCAGAACGCCGCGAGCGGCATAAGCGACATCCACCTGATGCGCCTCCTGAATTTGTTCGTGGAGAACCCGAGGTTCAATCCGGATGGCCTCAACAGGCCTTTTGCGGAGAATGCGGGGAGGATGCTGGACCTCGGGGCGGCGAAGGCCGGGCAGGGGCGATTCGGGGAATTCTTCGCGGAAATCAGCGAAATCATGCACAAATACGGCCAGTTCCGCCCGGCGGGGGAGCGGATGGACTTCGAAGGGCTCGTGGATGCGCTCAGGACTTTTGCGGAGATGGACCCGGATGCGGACACTTTCATGCGCCACATAAAGATGGTGAAATCTATGGCGTGGCAATCCGGCATCGGCGACGGTTTCAGCGCGGATTTCGCTGCGAGGATATGCGGGATGGAGGCGATGGTCGCAGAGAGGAGCAGGAATGGCAGGGCCGCGGCCGAGGCGGTTGAAAAACTGGAGGGCGTTTACTTCAGCCCCGGGATGGCGAGGCTCGTGGAGATAATGGCCGGTGGATTGGAGAACGGGCGCGTGGCAAATGCCATTAATTCCATAACAAGGACAATCGAGAGGGAAGACCTTCCCTTCGGGAACAATACAAAGACATTGGGCATAAGGCCGGGCGATTATGACGATGCATATGCGCTCGTTCAGGCCCTGTTCCCGGGGGAGAGGATGGACCTGGAGAGGCTCATAAACTTCGCGTACGGGGTTTCGGTTGTTGGGGCTGAGAGGACAAGGACGCTGAACAAGGTGCTGGGAATGAAGTACTTCTTCAGGTACAGGCCCGAGCTGCTGAGGGAGGTTGTCAGCAACATAGACCTCACGGTACCGGACGGGAGGCCCGTGTTTCTAGCGGTGTTCACCCAAAGCGACTGGAACGGGACGTTCTATTACAGCAGCGACAGCATCGCCAATCTCACGAGACACTACCGCGTGATAATAGTGGAGACTCTCTACGATGCGGTCATGTTCAGGGAGATAAACCGCATAGCCGGGCAGTACGGGAGGCTGGCAGGGCTGTCAATAAGCGGGCACGGGAGCGAGTACGGGGTTTCCCTCGGGCCGAACGGGTATTTCAGCGGGGCCGACGGCCAGGAGGTGACCAGGCTGCAGGATAGCTTCGATGCGAACCCCGTCATAGTGTTTGACTCGTGCTCCACCGGGAGGTATGGGGATGCGATAGCGGGGATATTCCAGAACATAACCGGCTCGCGCATATATGCCCCGGTCCGGCCCAGCAACGTGGCGGGATACAACCTGGACGGCAACGGGGCGATAATTGATGCCTACCACAATGTGCCGACCAGGGTTTATGAGAACGGGCAGAGCCGGGTAACCGGCAACGCGGAGTAGGGCTCACCTTAGCTTTTTATACATTACCTCCGAACCTCCGGCATGGGAGTAGGCTACAGCGTGGACATCAGGAAAGTGCGGAACATACAGTCGGCAATCAATTCGGCTATTTTTGCGGGCGACAAGAACGCGCTCGTGGGGCATTATGCGGGCATAATAGATTTCGGCGGCGAGAAGCTGGCGATGCACACGGACGGCGTGGGCACGAAGGTGCTCGTGGCGCAGGAGGTCGGGAAGTACGACACGGTGGGAATAGATGCCATAGCGATGAATGTGAATGACATTATTTGCGTGGGGGCGCGCCCTGTCGCGGGAGTGGACTATCTCGCGGTTGCGGAGGAGGATGAATATCTTATTACGGAAGTGATGAAGGGGCTCGTTGCCGGGGCGAAGGAGAGCGAAATCAAGATTGTGGGAGGGGAGACGGCGATAATGAAGGATGTGATCAAGGGGGGGGAGAGGCCTTTCGACCTTGCTTTTACGGTTATCGGGAAAGTTGAGAAATACACGATCGGGGATGCGATAAGGAAGGGGGATGTGCTCATCGGGCTGGAGAGCTCGGGGCTGCATTCAAACGGGTATACGCTTGCGAGGAAAGTTTTGGATGCCGGAAAGTGGGGGGCGGAGATGCTCACGCCCACAAAAATTTATGTGAAGCCGGTGATGGAGATGCTGCACGGCTGCAGCGTGCACGGGCTCGCGCACATAACCGGAGGGGCGTTTTCCAAACTCATGAGATTGAACAAGAGATATGGGTTCATGATTGATGAGCCCATGAAGCCGGGAAGGATTTTCATGGAGCTCTGGAAGCACGTGGAGGACGAGATGGAGATGTACCGCACCTTCAACATGGGCATGGGGATGGTGGTTGTGGCGCCGGAGAAGGAGGAGGGGAAGATAATCGGGATTGCGAAGAAGCACGGGGTGAAGGCGCAGGCAATCGGGAGGGTAACGGAGACGCCGGGCGTTTACCTTGGGAAGATTAGGCTGGATTATTCAGGGGTTGGATGAAATGAACCGCGTGGAGAAGCTCTTGAAGGACATAAGGGACCTGAAGGTGCAGGGGGCGCGCAATGTGGCGAAGGCGGGCATATGCGCGATCATATGGACGGTGGAGGATTCAAAGGCGAAGACGAAGGAGCAGCTAATAGAAGAACTCCGCGGGGCGCGGGGAAGGATAATGCACGTGAGGCCCACCGAGCCCATGCTCCGGAACATGATGAGGGAGTCCGTGGATTTCGCGATTTCGGAGATTGTGGGCAGGCCGACCGCCTCCATGGAGCAGCTGAAGAGGATGGTGGTGAAGGACGCGGAGAAATACATAATTAAGATGGAGGCCTCCATGGCGAACATAGCGGAGTTCGGGTCGATGCTCCTGCCCGAGAAGGGGCTGGTGGTCACTCACTGCCACTCCAGCACGGTTACCGGCATATTGAAGAAGGCGCACAGGGACGGGAAGAAAATAAGTGTGGTGTGTTGCGAAACCAGGCCCCGCTGGCAGGGAAGGATTACTGCAGGGGAGCTGGCGAAGGCCGGGATGGACGTTACGATTACGGTGGCCCTCGGGGTAAACAAGTTCATGAAGAAGGCGGATATGGTGATTGTGGGCGCGGACGCGGTGACCGCGATGGGGGATTTGATAAACAAGGTGGGGACATCCGCGCTTGCGAGGCTCGCGAGGATGAATGATGTGTCTTTCTATTCCGCCGCGGAGCTGTACAAATACGACCCCCTTACGATTTATGGGGCGCGGGAGGCCATCGAAGAGAGGGACCCGAA
>JAXDAS010000032.1:0-15227 GCA_034679605.1 Microcaldota archaeon | reverse complement strand
GCTTCTGCTGAAGATGCGCTCCTTGCCGCATGGAAGGACGCGATGCGCAGGTTCCTTCCGCCCTCCTCGTCGCGCCTGTATACGGAGACAAAATTCTCCTGGGAATCCGGCTGGAAGAGGAACACGTAATCGCCGTATTTGTGCAGCGAGGCCCTGCCGGAGATGGAGATCCCCTCCTTCACGGGGCTTCCGCCCTCCACATCTGCGCGGAACGACCAGAGCGCGTCCCTGCCCAGGGCGAATATCGTGGTAGCCTCGCCTGTCGGGCCGTCCGCCGCGGCCGATGATATCGTATTTCCGCCGCGAAGCTCCTGTGGAAGGCGCACCCAGAAGGAATTCGTGCCGAGGCGCTGGCCGTCCATCCGCAGGGTCTCGGGGTTGTCAAGCACATCCTGGTAGCCCTGGGTGATCAGCAGATAGTTGTATGTGAGTATGGCTGTGCGGGTTTTGGAAAAGAATATGCTTATCGGACTGCCGAGCGAATTGGCGGGGGGGCCATTGAAGCGCACTGGGATGGAAAACCTTTTTCCTTCTATGTGGAATTCAATCCTGTACCGCCCCTCAAAAATGTTTTGGTCGAGGCGGGGGATTTCCTCTATTGACGCCCTGCCGCCTTCGAAAGAGTATTCGCCTGCAATTGTCTGATTAAGGTTTATGTCGATGTCGTTTCCGCGGTTCTGGGCTGCTTTTGCAGAGGTTGCCTTCCCGAGAGGGACACCGCGCACATCGATTACACTGGATTTGGACTCAGTAGGGGCAGAAAGGATGGCCAGGGTTGCGGCAGCGGCGATAGGAAGCGCATTGCCCCTCGGCGCCCTGAACGGCTTTTTTGGCGGAACGTACTTTGGTTTTTTGTTTTTCTCCCGCTCGTCCTCTGGCCGCTTCTTCATGAGTAAATTACGGAAGCGAAGTATAAATAGCTATTCTTCGGGGCCGAGCTTCAGCATCTCGCCCATTATGTGGCCGAAGTAGCCGAGGAAGAAGCCGCAGAGGGAGAGGAAGGAGGCGGCGGGCGGGATGCGCAGGTAAAGCAACAGGATGGAATAGGCCAGGGTGAAGAGTACCATCGGGATGAGGCCGTGGAGGGGCGGCTTCATTGGGTTCATCAGGTCGAAGGCGAAGAAGAAGCCGGTGAGGAGGAGGACGGCGTAGAGGATGAAGTTCTCGCAGAATGGCGCGAGGAGGTAGATGCAAACCACGTAGCTGGATGACCACGCGGAGTAGATGAGGAAGGCGGAAAATACGAGAAGCAGGACCTTGAGGTAACCCCAGTAGTCCTTCAGGGCGGAATCCAGGTCCGGGAGGGCGGAGCCGAGCAGTATCCCTATTCCGGCGAGGCCTATGGAATAGGAATCATACTTCAGGAAATAAAGTACCGTGGCGAAGAGCAGGAAAAGGCCGGCTGCGAACACCTGCTTGGGGCGCATCCTCACTCCTCACACGTTGTAGTACGCCTCGAACTCGAACGCCGAGGTGCGGAGGTTGAGCCTCTTCTGCTCGTCCATCTTCTGCGCCAGGTAGTCCTCCAAAAGTTCTGAGGAGAGCACGCCCTTGAGGAAAGAGTTGTCGGTCTCGAACTCGCTTATGGCCTCAAGGAGGCTGGATGGCAGGTAGTCTATGCCAGCTTCCTTCCTCTTCCTCGAATCCATGGAGGAGATTTCCTCGTCCACCGGGTCTCCCGGGTCCTTCTTTTTCTTGAGGCCATCGAGGCCTGCGGCGATGACGATGGAGTAGGCGAGGTACGGGTTCACGGACGGGTCCGCGCCCATGTACGTGACGCTCTTGCCGAGCTTGTCGTTCTTCCTTTCGAACGGCACGCGGATGAGCGCGCCGTTGTTCCTCCTGCCCCACGCGATGTAGAGCGGGTCCGCGAGGAGCTTCTTGTAGGAATTGGTCGTGGGCGCGGTGAAGAGAGAGAGCGCGGCGGCGTGCTCGACAAGGCCGCCTATGAAATATCGGCCGTTCTGGCTGAGCTGCGCGTAGTTGTCCGTGGGGTCGTAGAATATGTTCTCGTCCCCCTTCCAGAGCGAGGACCAGAGGCGGAGCGAGCTCCCCTTCTCGGTGTAGATGGGCATGGGCATGAAAGTCGACGTTCCGTTCGCTATGAAGGCGAGATTGCGGACCACGTATTTGGCGGTCACGGTCGCGTCTGCGGACGTGCGGAGCGGGTTGGGTTTGAGCGTGAGGGACTGCTGCGAGCTTGGGGACCTCCCGTGCACGTGGCTCTGGACGAAGAAGCGGAAGTTGTCCTCCAGCACGTCCGAAACCTGCGTGCGCGCGGAGTACAGGGAGTCGTATGGCTGGCCTATGAAGGCGCCGTTCTTGAAGCTCCAGAGCGGGGACGGGTTCCATGGCGCCTCCCTGGCATCTATGAGGTAGTTGGGGCCCCTGCCCGGGGTCATCTTGTCCACGCTGACCGCGTCGAATATGTAGAATTCCATCTCCGGGGAGACCGAAGCCTCGGTGAGGCCCATCGCCTTCGCGTTCACCATGACGCGCTCGGAGACGTGGCGCGGGTCCTTGAGGAACCTTTCCATCTTCGGGGCGACCATCACGTCGCAGATGAAGCGGACGGTGTTGGCCTCCCAGGGCACCCTGCCGAAGGTGTCGGGGTCGGGGCGGAGGACGAGCTCCCCGTCCTGGCTCCAGCCGAATGCGTCCTGGAGGTTGCCGCACTGCACGCCGTTCACGAATGAGTCGGCGTTGAACTCCCTGGCGTGCACCGTGGTGCGGTTGAGCCTCCCGCTGACGTCTATGAACTGAAGGTCTATCCATTTCGTGTTGTTCACATTTATGAATTCCAGTGCCTCATCCGGAGTCGGCATAATTCCACCGAAGGGATTGTGTAGAATAGTTAAATAAACATTTCTATGGCAATATTAGATTCTCTAGCCAGCACGAATTTTATGAATAAGTGTTGGGTGTGGAGCCGCGGTAGCTCAGCTGGGAGAGCATTCGGCTGAAGACCGAAGGGTCGCTGGTTCAAATCCGGCCCGCGGCAAATATTCGGTTCAGCGTGAGCTATTTTTCAAACGAATAAATCCCCTTCTCGCGGGGGAAGTCGACCCTCCTCACAGTGTTGAGGCCGGGCTTCTGGTCGGAGTCGTAATGGATGTAGGTTATTATGGAGGCGGCGAGGAACTCCTTCGTGAAGCCCTGGTACGCCATGCGCTTTATCAGGCCGACGATGTCCAGCTCGAAGGTCTTGCCTTCGTGCACGAAGATAATGAGCCCCTTCTCCATGTCGGTGGAGACGCTGGAGCAGCCCAGCTCCTCAAGGCAGCGCTCCATGTACGTGATGAGGTAAGGGACGCTGAGGAGTATATGCGTGCCCAGCATGCCCTTCTGCATGGGAACGGCGAAGGAGCGGGGGAGCCAGTTCTCGGGGGGGTCCTCCACCTGCTCGCCGCCCTTCCTCAGCTCGCTGAGGTGGAACACCGTGACCGGCCCGGAAATCTTCCTTCCAGTGAAGCTGACCATGCTGGCCAGAGGCTTTTTCCAGCTCTTGTCCCCTTTCTTAACGGGGGGGAGCGTCCCTATGTAATAGGCTCCGGGCTCTATCTCCGCGAAGACCGGGGCCTTCTTGCGGAGGGAGAAGTTTATGATGTCGACCCAGGTGCCGCGGGAGGCCGAGGGGCCCACTGAGGCGTAGTTGCTCAAAAGCGCCCAGCGGGTGATGGATTCTGCAACGAAATACCCCTCATCCATGCGGTTATTTTGGAGGGAAACATTTTAATAGTAAAAATGCGGAACCATGAAATACAAATGATGACATGTACAACCTCTGAGCCCGCAAGGGCGTTGATGACACCAACAGCGTCTGATGCCCATTTTAATTGAAAAAAAGGAAAAAACTAAAAGCGGCCGCCCGCAGGGCCGCCGTTTCCGCCGTTTTGCGCGGTGAGCTTCTTGGGGAGGGGAGGTGGCTGCATGCGTGAGCGCTGGCGCACGAAGCCGCGGTACTTCTCCCTGTAGGACGGGTCGCCCGGACCGGGCGTTTTCCCGAACTCCGCCCTTATGGATGAGGTGTCGAGGCCGAGCTCCTTCTTCTCGAGGATGTCAACGTTGGAAAGGCTCACTGCGTCGTCCCTGGACCATCCGCAGAGCTCCACCTTCGCGTCCACCGCTTCCTTGAAGTCCCTGGCGAGGTCGTCCATGCCGAAACTGCCCGCGAAGCCGACGAACCAGGAGGCGGCCTCTGCAGCCATCTCGTCCCTGCGGAGCACCACGCCCTCCACCACGAACCATTGGAGAAGGAGGGACTTCCATTGCGGGACTTCGAATTCCGGGCCTATCTCGGCCGCCTTCATGAGCACATCCCAATCAGAAGAGTGGTTGAAGAGCGCGGTGAGGAAGCGGCCCATGGGCGAATCACACCTTGCGGAGCTGTGCAGGAGGTAGAACTTGTCGCTTATGCCCCTTTCAGAGGCCGCCTCCACGAGTTTCTCCAGCATCCCCTCGCCTATGAGCACCGAGGCGTCTATGCATGCCCTTACGACATCCTGGTTTAGGCCCGGGTCGTTTATGATGGCAAGGAAATGGCCGATAGCCGGCTCGCCCCTCATCGAGAGGAGGGAGGCAGCCTTGCGCCTTTGGGAAACCTCGTCCTGGTACGGGAGCATGTCGGAATATTTCCCCCTTCTGAGCCTTGTTGCCCTCTCCAGCTCGTAAAGGGAAACGTGCGGCCAGAACTTTGCCAGTGTGGACTCGGCCGCGGCACGCACGCCATTGTCCTGGTCTAGGAGCATCCTCGGGAGGGCGTCCAGGTTGGCCTGGAACTGCGGGTTCGCCTTGAGAGCATCTGCGGGGCCCTTTTCGCGGGAAAGGAGCGCCCTGACCGCGAGCGCCGCGCACCTGTGCTGGGTGCTGTCGCGGGAGGAGAGCATCTGCCCCATCTCGGCGTGCACCTGCGGCCCCATGTTCGCAAGTATCCCCACGGCCCTCTTTTCCATTTCTATTGAGCCAGAGGGGTCCGGGAGAAGGAGCATCGCGAGCTCCTTCACGACGTTTATCTTTATTGTGCCGAGTGCTCCGCCAACCATGTCCTCGCCAAGCCTGAAGTCGCTGACTGCCTTCATCAGGCATCCCTTTGCGAGCTCTTTCGTCTCGGTCTTCTCTGAGCGGCCGGCCATCTGGGCGACGGTCTTCAGGAGGTTGGCCTTGTAGAAGGCCGGGTACTGGGAAAGGTCCTCGGAGAAGACGCCTTCCGAAAGGTCCCTTATCGCGTCGTCCCCTATCTTGACGAGCAATTCCTGCGCCTGGAGCATGCGGGAGGCCCTTTTCGCGTCCTCTGGCGCGCAAAGGTGCGCCTCCTTGCACCCCTCTATTACGTCCCTTGCGGAGTCCCTCTGCGCGATTATTATCTCGAATGCGACCGTGCCGAGGTTTGAAATCTCCTCCTTCTGGTCGCGGCATTTCTTGCCCTCCGTTTTCTTTCCGAGCGCGGCGCGCAGCAGGGTTTCGCGGACCGGCATCGCCCCGTCTTCCGAGGGGGCGCCGTAATGGGCCGCGAGCGCGTCCTGCATGGCGCGCATTATCTCGGTGTTCTCCTCCTCAAAGAGCCTTGAGAGAAGCGCAAATGACTTGTCGTCGCCTATGCGGGCGAGCATCAGCGCAACCGCGGCGAACTCGTCCTTGGGTATCGCCGTCCTGCCGTTGAACCCGTTTATGTGGGTTTCTATGTGCTTTGCGGCACCCGCCTTTATGTTCTCGGAGGATGCGAAATAGGCAAGGTTGGTGGCCTCCTGCATGCCCATGCCCCTGAGCATCGGGAGTGCAACGGCCAGCAGCTCCGCGCCGCCTGAGCGGCCTCCTGAGCACGCTACAAGGCCCGAGAGCTCGTACTCCAGAGCCATGAGCGAGAAGAGCTCCTCTTTCGAGAGCTGGGAATTGGATGCCCTGTCTTTTGCGTAGGCTACCAACGCCCTCTCCGCGGCCGCGGGGTCGAGCGCATAGATTGCCCGGGCCAGCTCGAGCTCCTCGCCGCCGAACTCCTGGAGCCATGGGATGGCATACCCGAAGAACTCCGCGCATGAGGTCTTTTCCTTGGAAAGCTCGGCGTGGCGGGCTATCTCCGCCGCGAGCTCCATGATGACCAGCACCTCCCTCCTGGAGAGCTGGGCTGTGGAGTGCCTGGCCGCCGCATAGTCCAGCAGTATCCTCTCTGCCCTTTCGTGGTCGAGGGCTAGGATGTCCTTCATGTCATTAAGCTTCCTGCCCTCAAGAGAGGATATCTCCGGGAGGACATAGCCGAGCAGCTCCACGCCTTCCTTCTCCCCTATGTAGTCTACTATCGCAGAGAGCAGGAGGACGTTCTCAGCGCCGAGGCGCCTGCCTGCCTTTGCCTCTGACTCCACATAGCCGAGGATGAATGGGAGGGAGCCGGCCTTGCGGTTCATCGCGAAGTGGCCGACCTTCTGCCTCTCCTCGCTGGCCATGCCGTTGAGCATCGGGAGCGCATAGGAGAGCAGTTCCGCACCCGCGCAATATTTGGAGCCGGACGGGCCGGCGGTCCTGGGTGCAATCTTGTCCTCGATTGAAACCATCGCGAGGATTGTTTCCTTGGAAAGCCTGCTGGAAAGGGCCATGCCGTTGACATGGTCTAGAACCATGGCCTCCGCGCGGACCGGGTCGAGCTTAAGCGCCAGGTCCGCCAATGCGCCGAGGAGCTGGCCGCCCATGCCCGCCGCCTCGGGGAGAACGTTTTCGAAGAACTCTATCCCCTCCTTCCTGCCGATGTGGGCAATCAAGGGGACGAGCATGCCGATTGTCTCGTTGCCGAGCGACCTGCCGGATTTGGATTCTGCGCGAACGTGCGCGAGCAGAAGGGGCAACGCGTCGGACTCCATCCTCCTGGCGAAATCGCATGTACCGGTTTTTTGGGCGGTGTCCATACTGGGGAGGAGCTGTAGCGAGGCTTCAAGGAAACGCAGCGAGTGCTCCTTCGGGGAGTCGCCGGGCAGTATGGATATGAGGAAGTGCGCTTCCTCGGCCGCGGCGCGAATGGAATCCCTGTCCCCGCCCGCGGTTGCGGCGGAGTATTCCCTGGCCGCGCAATCGGCCACGTGCTCCATGGACGTGGAACCATACGCCTCCTGCAGCAGCTGCTTTATCGCGAGGTCGTGGTCAAGATTCCTTTCCGGCACCCTGTTCCTGGAAAGGGCAAGCGGAATTGCCTTGGCGGGGTCGCAGGCCCTGAGCAGCCCCACCATCAGCGGCTGGAGATTCGGGCGGGTGAAATAATATTCCACGAGCGCGGGGACGTCCGCCTCTGGGCCCATCCTGCGCCTGGCGACAGAGGATATCTTCTGCGGCAGATCTGGGTTGTGGAAATAGTGTTCCAGCAGGGGGATTGAGTTGTCCGCCTTGCCCTCCGCGGTGGAGAGAAGAAGATGGAATGCGGCCTCGGAGCAGACCTTCTCGTCCGTTGAGCCGAGCGCACGGGCGGTTGCGGAGAGGGACTTCCCAGTGCCTTCCTTTGCCCACTCCTCAATCGCCTGCATCCAGGTGTCTGGTTTAACGCTCTGCGCAAGCCATGGCTTAGCCTCGAGCAGGCCGGCCAGGACCTCTGCCGATTCTGCGCGCAGGACCACTGCCTCAAGGTCCGAGGCAGGGTGCAAGCCGGAGAGCATGGACTCCAGCAGGTAGAGGGACTTTGCCTCGGGGATTGAATGGAAATGCCTGCGGGTTTCCGCGACGCCCGTGCTGTGGGCAAGCAGGAGGCGGAAGGCCGCCTCGCCGCAAATGCCGTATTCGTCGTCAAGCAGGGCGCGCGCGAGGGTGTCGTAAGCGCCCTGGCTGCCTATCTGCACGAGTATGGAGATTGCACGGCTCTTCCCGCTGTCGCTTCCCTCCTCGAGGACCGAGGCGAGCGAGAAAAGGGCTTCCTCGTGGTATGAGAGGAGCACCGACGCCGCGAGCGCGGAGACGTCCTCGTTCTGGCCGAGCGCCCCTGCGAGCGCGTAGAGCGCCGCCGGCGAACCCATCCGTGCCAGTTCGTCGACCGCCTCCATGCGCTTTGCGGGGTCCCTGCTGTGGTAGAGCCTGCGGGCATAGTGCATCGTCCTGAGCTCATCTTTCCTGGAATCCCTGGCCTCCTTTGATTCCGCAACGAGCTCTTCCTGCTGCGCGGGGGAAATCATCATTGTCGGGCTGGAGGGGGAAGGTGCGTCCGGAGCTGCATGCTCTTCGGAAGGTGAATCGGAGCCAGCATCTGCGGGGGCCCCATCACCCTTGGCATGGGCGGCCGCCTCGAGCTTGGAAATTGGAAGGACCTCGGCGTGGTCCGCATCCGGGTCCTGCGGGCGCTGGGGCGGCTGAATTGCGCGTTCGAGCTCCAGCATGCCCATGGGAGGCGGCGCGGGAATGGTTGCGCCGGAAGGAACGAGCGATATCCTCCCGAAAGCCGCCTCGAGGTCATCGGAAACGGATGAAACTGGGGAAGGCGCGGGCTGGGATGTTGCCTGCGGAGCCGCGGGCTCTGCGGCCTGGGCCGGCGCAGTGGAAGGGTCCGGTGCCTCCTTTGCCGCGAGGGCCGCCTCTATCTCCTCTTTGGTCGGCGCGGGCCTCTGCATGGTAGCCATCTGGTCGGAAGCGGAGAGCACCCGGGCCTCATCCGCGGGAATTTCTTCCGCCTTTAGCTGTGCGGCCTTCTGCGCGAGGGCCTCAGTGATATCATCAGGAGTGGGCTCCGGCTGCGGGGCGGCAGGAGCTTCGGAAGCTCGGGACCCTTCGCCGTAATGGACCTCCTCCAAAATGTCCGAGGAGCTTACGCTGGACGATGGCTGGGAAACCCTGTCGGGTTCGTGGGGCCGCTCCGCATCTCCGGCTTTTTCGCCGGCTGGCTGCGGCTGCCCTTCTGGCGCGGGCTTTTTTGCGGCGAGCTCATCGGCTATCTGCGCGACGGTGGGTGCGGGCCTCTGCATGGTGGCCCACTGGTCCAGGGGCCTCATTTTCCCGTCCGGGCCGAGAATTCCTCCTTTATCCTTTTCGGTCTGGACGGCCACTGAGTCGGGAAGGGTAGCTGGCGCCGGGAGCGCCGGTCCCTGTATTGTCCTGCCTTTTGCCTCGCCGGCCATATGTAAGCTGTCGGGATGGGCGGATTCTGGCGCAGCGGCCTTTCCTCCGGCTATGCGCCTGGAGGCGGAAAGCGGAACCGGCTCATGCTGGAATGGGGTGGCGAAGCTCCTTATTGGAGGAACCTGCTGGATTGTTCTGGCCTTGGAGCCGATGGCTTGTTTATCGGCTTTTTCGCTGTCGGGCGGCTCGGCCTGGGGGGCGGTTTCTCCCTCCCCGCCCTGAGCGGGCGGCACCGGGGCCTCGGCCATCTTGAACATGGCTGCCCCGCCGTTCCCCCCTAGCACGGTGTTTGCATATGCGGTGCTCTCGTGCGGGTCGGCCTTGCGATGGGGCGAGGGGCGATAAACGAACTTCTGGGGTGCCGGGGCCTTTGCCGCGGCCTCCTTGGGCGCGAAGCTAGATTCCACAAATGCGATGAATGCGAGCGCCTCCTCTCCGCCCCTCAGGTCAGGGCTGTCCATGTCGAGCTTTGCAATCGCGGCCTGCGCGACATCCCTGGAAATCTTGCCTGCGTGGTAATGCAGGTAGGCGAGAAGCTTCGCGGGATAGGGTGCGCCCCTCTCTTCGCAGATGCCCGCATAGAACGCGATTTCCTCGTCGATGCTTCCGAACTCCCTCCTTTGCGGAAGGATCCTGGCCCATGCGTCGTCCGCGACCTCCTGCGTGATTAGGTTCCTCTTTACCCTGGACTGCAGGACCGACTTGTTCTTCACCTGCCAGAGGGTGTCCCGGAAAAGTGAGATGGCCTGGGTGAGGTTCCTTGGGTTCTCCCCGTCGTCGTGTACGCGCCTTAGGGCCTCGACCACGGCCTTCCCTGCGTCCATGTCAACCGGCACGAGCTTGGAGTATTCCTCTGCCGCCTTCTTCACAAGCATCTGAGCCATGCAGTACTCCTCCCATTTTGAGCCGAGCACCGCCCTGTAAGCAGGGTGTGTGAGAAGTGCATGGGCCTGGTTTCCCCTGTGGAGGCGGAGCAGGTCCGGCGAGATGCGCTGGTCCACCTTCCCGTTCAGGAACTGGGACAGTGTGTAGCCCAGCGCCACCACATGCGGCTCGCTCGGAGAGGGGGCCATCACTATCGAGCCAAGGCCTGCCTCCATCACGACGGTTTTTGCGACCTTTGCCGCGAACGTGTAGGGGTCTTCCTGGAATTCCGTCTCGTCATTGAGCATGGCGATCGCCTGCTCGCGGGTGAGCGGAGCCGTGTTTGCAGTGTATCTCCTCTCGACCTCGAGCGCGACCCCGTACGGGTAGAGCCCGTCCTGCGCGATGCCCCATATGTAGTCGCTGAGCCTTCCCTGCGAGGCGAGCCTCGCCTGGAGCAGGAAGTCTCCGGCCTCGTTGGTGTCTGTGGGGACCGAAAGGTGTTCCCTGGAAAGCCTGAGCGCCGCCTCGGCCTCTTCCTTGTCGAAGCCGAACTTCTTGGCGGCCTGCTTGATGAGTGAAAGGATTGGCCTTGATGCTTCGGCATCCGCATATCTCCTGGCGCGTTCCAGGTACGTGTGGGCATCATGCTGGCTGGCGAATATTGTTCCGCGGGCCTCGGACGACCGCTGGGCGAGCTTCTGCACCTCCACGGAGTAGGTCCTTCCGCCCCCCGTTTGCTGGTGCTCCTCCCTGCACGCAAGGTTTATCAGGTTGAAGTTGTTGGCCTTGCTTGCCCTGTCCGCAAGGGGTGCGCACTTGGATACGCAGGTTATTTCCTCGCCAATCCCCCCTTTTGCGAGCTCAAGGAGCCTCCTGGAGTAGACATCCGGGGCCTCAAGCGGGCTCTTTCCGGAAAGCTCCCACCTGGAGCCGGGAATTACCCTGCCGGAGATGCGCCCCTTAACCTCCATTATCGCACGGATTGGGTAGTTCTTTAGGCCTCCATAGGCGGAGACGTATTTCGCAGGGTCCGAGAGGAATTTGTATTCGTTCCCAAGGTGCTGGCGCACTTCATCGGAAACTATCCTCTGGCCGTAGTGGGAATATCTCTCCTTGACGTTGCGGGTGGCGCGGCTGCCCGTATCTCCTTCGGGCAGCGAGGACCTCCCTATCGAGTCTATGTAGCCATAGCCCATCCTGGCCTGGCTGAGGAGGTCGAATGCCTGGGACCTGAGCTCCTCCCTGCGCTCCTTGGTCTTCTTCCTTATGGCTATGCGGGGAGCACGGGGGTACCATTGGTATTTCCTGCAGAGACCCATGGCGTTCCGCAGCTCGTCTTCGGTGAAATCGTTCTTCCTGGCGACGTATCTGAGAAGCCTGTACGCCCTTTTCTCCTGCTTGTCCTTCGGTTTCTGGAAGCCTGTTTTTTCCTCCGCTTTCTTTTCCGCGGGCCCGTGAGGGATGGCTGCGCCGGAAACATGGCCTGCCTCATCCTGCTTGCGGGTTGCCGGGGTTGGCTCATGGGCCCGGTGCTTTGGGGCCGGGTCTTCCAGCTCCTTTGCGAGCTGCTCCATCGTGGATTGCCTTGGAACAACCGGCTTGCCGGAAACTGCGGGCGGAATGATTGAGAACGGGGTTGCATACTTGATTGCCTCTGGCGCAGGTGCGGCTGGCTTTGAGTCCTGGGCCTGCGCGGGGCCGGTCTTCATGCTCTGCTTTGCGAGGCGCTGCACATCCTCGCCCAGCATCTGCTCTGTCCTGAACATGCCGGATGATTCGGTGTTGCCTGCGGGCGAGGGAAGCCCGAGCTTCTCGGTCGCTATCTGCTCCTTCGCGTAGGAAAGCATTATCCTGGCTGCGGCCAGGTCATCCGGCATCCTGAAATCCTTCCGGATTATCGCTATTGCGCGGGCGATTTCGGGCTCCCCGTGGCCAAACTTCTTCGCGGCCTTCCTCAGCAGGCTTTCGACCTTCCCGTGGCTGCGGTAATACTTGAAGAAGGCGTGGGCCTGCCGCTTGTCCTGCAGCGCGATGCCGCACATGCCCGCGAAAATGCACGCGTCCCTGCGGAATGATTGCGAACGCCTCTCGTCCATTGCCGCTTCATCAATCAGGTACTCGTTCCTGCGGGTCTGCTGGTAAGTGAGGTTTGCAATAGTGTCGCTCATAGTATATATTTGTCGCTGAAAATGTTTTTAAAGGGATACTACGTTTGACACGGCTCACCACAACGTAGAAACAGCCGGGCGGCATCCGGGCAGGGGAAGATTTAAGAGATTAATATGATATAATACGGCGGGGTGCAGACAATGAAAATTGTGATTGATGACGCCACTTCGCTGAAGGACGCGGTGGACACGATTGTGAACCTGGTGGAGGAGGGGCTGTTCGAGATTACGAACGAGGGCGTGAGGCTGAAGGCCATGGACCCCTCGCAGATTTCCATGATTTCATTCTTCATGCCGAAGGAGGTCTTCTCGCAGTACGCGCTGGAAGAGGAGAGGAAGATAGGGATAGATGTGGACAAGTTCAGCAAGGTGCTCGCGCGCGGGATGAGGGGCGAGAGCGCGGAGCTCGGGCTTGAGGAGGGGAGGCTCAAGGTGATTTTCAGCGGGGCGAAGAAGAGGAGGGTGTTCAGGCTCCCGCTGATTGATGTCGGCTCCGGGCTGGAAAGGGAGCCGAAGATAGAGTACAGGAACCATATAAAGGTGGAACCAGAGGCGTTCAAGGAAGTGCTTAAGGACGCCAAGCTGGTAAGCAGCCACATAAGGCTTATTCTTGAGGATGCGAGATTCAAGGTGGAAATAAGGGGCGACGAGGGCGAGGTGAAGGAGGAGTTCGAGAAGGACTCGGAGGATGTCAAGGAACTCAAGGTCCAGGAGGGGGCGAGGGCGACCTTCCCGCTGCAATATCTTGAGGACATCGTCAAGGCGAGCAAGAGCGGCAGCCCGCTCACAATTTACCTAGAGACCGACCGGCCGCTGAAAGTGGAGTATGACGTGGTGGGCGCTAAGAGCGTGTATTACCTCGCGCCCAGAATTGAGAGCGCCTAGAGCCGGCCGAGTAACCTTTCGAAATCCGAGTCGCGCCGTATCTGCCTGGTGGCGTAGCCCCGGCTGTTGACCTCATACATGAGCAGTTCCCCGGACCGGGCGGCGGAGATCATTTCCTCTGCGCTTCTCTGCTCAAATGGAACATAAGGGTTTTCCGGGCCCTGCTCGGCAGGCTTCCTGCCCGCGAAGCGGTAGACGGTGCCGCCTATTTCGGTGTCTATGAAGTCGTTGTACCCCTGCCTGCGCAGCTCGTCTATGGTGGGAGCGGGCCTCCTTGCGGGCGTTGGCGCGCGGGCCGCCGGCGCGGGTGCGGCCTCCTCCCTTGCCGGGATGTTCTCCAGCGTGCGGGGCATCTCGAGCCGGGGGCCCTGGAAATCCGTGGTTGTGCCTGAGCCCCGCAGCGAGTCTATGGCGCTCTTAAGGCCGAGGTCGCTCACCTTAACCCTGAGCTCCGCGAGCATCGTGCCGCGGGTGGGGGCGGGGGCGTTTAGGTTCTCCTTGTAAAAACTGGCGTAGTGCGCCATGAGGTCCCTTGACCTGTCCACGAGCTCGTTCCAGGCGGACAGCCTGCCGTTTTCGTCTATGATTGTCGGAAATTTGGAAAAAATCTCGTTCACCAGCGCGCTCAGCTCGCGGCCGATGGAGTTCATCTTTTCCCTGTAGGACTCGTCGCGGCCCATCTGCGGGGCGGAGAGGAGGTATCCGAAAAGCGGTTCCGGGATTGGCGCAAGCGCTGGTTGAGGTGCCATGTTTTCACCTATCCCTTTCCGCCGGGCATGTTTTTAATTCCTCTGCCTCCGGATGGCTGTGAGAAGGAACGTGGAGAGAAGCACAAATGCGACAGGGCAGGCGGAGGACGGACCGAAGTCCTGGCCCGGGCCGGATGAGCCATGCGGGGAATAGGTGATTGTGTCGCTTATCTCGGCGCCCTGCATGTTTATGGAATAGGGTATGCGGTAGACGCTGCCGCCGCCCAGGGAATCCAGGTTCAGGTAGTAGGAGAAGACCTTCCTCCCCCCCGGGGGCATCGTGATGATTCCCGAGTCCGCGCCGTGCACGTGCGGGGGGAAGGCGATTGTGTAGGTCGGGGTGATGTAGGTGCTGCCGGGATTGATGACGACTACGCTGAATTCCGTGCCGTCAAACGCGGCGTAGGAGTCCGCGATCGCCGGGAAGGGGCTGCTTTCGGAAATGCGGATGCGCACGACCGTGTCGAAGGAGAACGGGCCGCCCTTGGCGAAGAGGCGGTCGACCGAGCCGGACTGGTCGGACGCGTAGTTGCTGGCAACGCGGCGGGCGTCAAGGTACCCGAATTCCTGGAAGGTGGGGTCCGCGGGGACCCACCGACCCCCTATGTTAAGCTCTGCCCAGGCATGCTGCTGCCAGCCCTCGCTGAAAACGTAGCCAGAGACGTAGCGGTTTTCCACCCCGAGGGAGTTGGCGAGCGCGAGGAGCAGGTGAGTGTAGCCGACGCAAACGGCACGGTGCCCGGAATAGACCTCCTCCGCGGGGGAATCCCTGCCCCAGTGGTTAGTATCATATTCTATGTTCTTGTGGACCCAGGAGGTAAGGGAAGCCATTGCGTCCAGCTCGCCCTGGCTTTCTGATGTGTAGGAGCGCGCGAAGGCCGCCATTATGGGGGTGTAGTTGGTCAGCCTGGAGCCTGGGAATGAGCTGTTGGCAAGGGGCGGGTTTTCAATGAGCGACGGCTGGTACATGACCTCCACGGTGGCCGTCGCGATTATTGTCTTCGGCGTCTGGAGCGTAGCCGGGCGGTATATGAGCCGGATCTCGTCCCCATCCCGCACAAGCTCGCCGTCCGTGGTGCTCATTTCTAGGATGCGCTGGCTGTCCGTCTCGAGCAGAAAGGAGCTGTTTAGGAGAGCCTCCCGGAGCGTGCCGTTGGACTGGATGTCCCACTGCTTCTCCACCTCGGCGATCATGTGCCCGGCATAAGCGGAGAAGGAGAGGTGGGAAAGAAGCAGAAAGATGGCCGGCAGGAAGCGACCCCTCATCTTTTCAGCCTGCGCATGTGTTCTACCCTCTTGCGGATGAGGAGCTTGGTGCCTATGTCCGGCCTGTGCCAGAGCGGGCCCTGGATCGCGCGGGTGCAGCATTCCGCCTTCTGTTCGGCCCTCTCCAGCGAAGCGTCCTGCGCGGCGACCGCCACGGCGCGGGAGGTTGTGGTGTAGATTTCGCCGGCCTTCTCGTAGACCGAGCCGAAGAATG
>JAXDAS010000031.1:0-6467 GCA_034679605.1 Microcaldota archaeon | reverse complement strand
TCGCTGGCCCCCTTTGAAACTGTGAAATTGGGGACCGGGATAGAAGTGCCTGCGGACGTTGAATTCATATTTGAGGGGAGGATTACGCGGGAGCTGGTGAATGAGGGGCCGTTCGTTGATGTGACGGACACCTATGACATTGTGCGCAGGCAAAGGGTGATGGAGGTAAGGAAAATACACGCAAGGAAGGATGCGCTTTTCCATGTGCTTTTGCCTGGAGGGATGGAGCACAAAGTATTGATGGGGATGCCCAGGGAGCCCACGATATTTAACGAGGTCTCAAAGGTTGCGGAGTGCAAGGGAGTGAGCATCACTCCTGGAGGGTGCTCGTGGCTGCACGGGGTTGTTGCGATTAAGAAAAAGAACGCGGAGGACGGGAAGAAGGCGATAGAAGCGGCGTTCAGGGGGCACGCGTCCATGAAGCACGTGGTCGTGGTGGACGAGGATGTGGACATTCACAAACCTGAAGAGGTGGAGTGGGCGATTGCGACAAGGTTCCAGGGGGACAGGGGATTGGTCGTGAAGCCGCACGAGAAGGGTTCTTCACTGGATCCGTCTTCCAATCCGGAGACGCGGGAAACCACCAAAGTTGGGGTGGATGCGACCGCTCCGCTGAAGAATCGGGAAGCGTTCAACAGGGCGAAATACAAGAAAATAAATGTGAAGGATTATTTCTGAGGAATAATATGGAGCCGGAACTGACGAAAAAGGAAAGGTGCATGCTGGAAGGCGAGTGCGGGGAAGGCAAGCAGCAGGCGATGGAAATCCTCCTTGCGCTTGCGAAAATCTACGGTGCGAGGAACATGGTTCCGGTAAGCTCGGCGCAGATTTCCGGGGTTTCCTACAAAACAATTGGAGATGCCGGATTGGAATATTTGAGGGACCTTGCGGATAAGGGAACCAAGGTAGAGGTTCCCGCCTACCTGAACCCCATCGGGATGGACGCGCAGGGCTGGGAATCAATGAAGGTCCCGAAGGATTTTGCGGAGAAGCAGCTTGCGATTTTGAATGCATACACTTCCATGGGCGCGAGGCCCACCTGCACGTGCACCCCTTACCTGATTGGGGTTCGCCCGAAGGTCGGGGAGCACATCGCGTGGGCGGAGAGCTCGGCGGTCATTTTTGCGAATTCGGTCCTGGGCGCGAGAACTAATAGGGAAGGGGGGCCTTCCGCCTTATGCGCGGCGATATGCGGGGTCACGCCGAATTACGGGATGCACCTGGGGGAGAACAGGATTGCGGACCTGGTTGTGGATGTGGAGGTTGCGCTTCCGGACAGGAGCGATTTTGGGGTGCTGGGCGCGATTGCGGGCGGGATTGCGCGGGGAAGGGTTGTTGCGTTCAGGGGAATAAGGAAAGCGGGGGACGACGAACTCAAATATTTGGGGGCTGCGATGGCTGCTTTTGGTTCTAACTCTCTATTCTTTATGGAAGGCATCACTCCGGAATGGAAGGTGCGGGACGGGGCGGAAGTTATTTCCGCGGATGAATCTGAAATGGGAAGGATGAGGAAAACCCTGGACGAGACTAAGAATGAGGATATTATTACCACGGGATGCCCGCACGCGTCCCTTGCGGAAATAAAGGAGATAGCGGATATGGTGAAGGGGAAGAAATTGAAGAGGCCCCTCTGGGTCTGCGTCTCAAGGATTGTGAAGGAGGTTGCTGCAAAGCAGGGATTGGAGGAAATCATAGAGAAGGCGGGCGGGAAACTGGTTGCGGACACGTGCATGGTGGTTTCGCCCATGGAGGCGATGGGCTACAAGAATACGGGCGTAAACTCCGCAAAAGCCGTGAAATACCTGCCCACGATGTGCCGGCAGAAGGTTCATTTTGCAAAATTGAAGGATTTGCTGGAATTCAAAGGCGCGAAGGAGAGGAGAAAAAAATGATTGTGAAGGGAAGGGTAATCTCGAAGGGATACGCGAAGGGGCCGGCGCTGGTCACAATGGACCCAATCTCCTTCCTGGGGAGCGTGGACCCGAAAACCGGCATAGTAATGGAGAGGGGGCACTCGCTGGAGGGGAAGAGCGTCGCGGGGAGGGTGCTGGTTTTCCCGAGGGGGAAGGGCTCCACCGTGGGCTCGTATGTGATTCTGCAGCTGAAGAAGAACGGGGTTGCGCCGGCCGCCATCATAAACCTGGAGGCGGAGACCATCATCGCGGTCGGGGCGATAATATCCAAAATCCCCATGATGGACATGCTGGAGAAGGACATGTATTCTTTCCTTAAAACCGGGATGAACGTGGAAGTGGACGCGGAGAAGGGAGAAATAAGGTGCTGAATTGTACCATTACAGGAAGGGGGCTGGGGCGGAAAGGGAACTAATCAAGATGTTCTCGGACCGCGGCTTCATGGTGGTGAGGGCGGCGGGGAGCGGGGTGAATTCCCTTTCCCCGGATTTGCTCGCGTTCAAGACTACTGCCCAGTATGCGATAGAGAGCAAGGCATGGGAGAACGACAGGCTTGCGATAAAGAGGGGCCAGTTTGAGAATTTGAGGAAATGGAACGAGGTTACGGGGATTACTACTCTAATCGGGTGGAGAAGGAGCAGGGAAAGATGGGTTTTCGTCCCCCTTTCGGTGTTTAAGGAAGCGAAGGAGAGCTATACGATAGGATGGGAGGACGCAAAATTGATTGGAAGGGACATTGCGGACCTTTAGCGCTTTTTTAGGAGTTCTTCCGCTATTAGTTTTCCGCTCTCCTTGTTCAGATAACGATTGTCGTTGCCGCACATTGGGTCCAGGATGCATTTGGGGCACCCCTTCCCGCAGGGGCATTTCTCCAGGCGCTCAAGGGCCATTTTTGCAACTGTTTCGAATTTGTTGAAGACTATGTGCGTGACTCCGTTTCCGTCCGGAACCCCGTCATACACGTACATCCTTCCGGCGGGGTAGGAGATGCCGCCGATTTCCTTGGGGTCGGCGCCGGTGATTGCGGGCATCATGGAGATGGAGACGTGCTCGAAGGCGTGCAATCCGTCCCCGAAATTTGAAATTATGGGGACAAGGTCGTCCACATCCAGCCAGATTGCATAGGTATCAAATTCGTAAATGTAGGGGGTTTCGAAATGGTGCTCGCCCAGCTTTGTGCTGGAATAAGCATCCTTTATCGCGAAACCGTAGACCGTATCGACTATATGCACTTTTCCGAAGCAAAGGGGATGGCCCAGGCAGTCCCGGGCTTCAAATTGCTCCACAACCTCCGCCTCTTTTGTGCGCAATGCATGCGTGTACTCCTCCACCTTCCTTCCAAGCGGCTCAACGGTGGCGGTTTTGCTTTCAAGGTCGAGCTTTTGGGACATGTAGGCGCGGCCGCCATGCAGATAGATGGCGCCTTCGAACAATTCGCTTATCGCCATATGCATGTCGCGCTCTCCGATGAACTTCTGCCTGGAGGAATCGAAGATGCGCACCGCCTCACCTATCCCGCGTATATTGATTGTGCGGGCGCGCTTCGCCCCTTCTTTTGTTATGCTTACTAAGGAGCCCCATTTTTTCACCAGCTCTTCTTCTTCGAGGGAAGCAAGTATTTGCGTCAGCTCTTCATCCATCTCCTCGGGGGAGTACATTAAATCCTTCGCCGCGGAAAGGATGTGCATCCTCCTTATTTTCTCATTGTTGGGATTCACGAAGCAGTTCTCCGGGTCCCCATAGAGGTATTGGTCCGGGTTTTCAGCATAATACTGGTCGAGGGGATTCTCCCTCGCGACAAATACTCCGTAAGCCTGCTGGCCCTTCCTCCCCGAGCGGCCGAGCCTCTGCTTCACGCGGGTGACGGTGCCGGGGAAGCCGGCAAGGATGACAACATCGGTGTCTCCGATATCCATCCCCAATTCAAGTGCGGAGGTGCTGGCGAGAAACCTGACTTTCCCATCCTTGAATTCCTTCTCCACATTCCTTCTTTCATCCTGGGAAAGGCCGGAGCGGTAGACGCGCAGGTCCAGGCCCATACCCTCCGCGATGAGGCCCATCCTTTCCACGGTGGAATGGGAATTCCCGAAGATGAGGGCCTTCTTCCCTATTTCCTCCGCGGCCTTGAGGGAGGCCACAAGGTAGCTGTCTTCAGGATTGATTATGAGGTGGTGGAATTCCGAACGGGGGGAGGAGGTTCCCTCGACCAGCTCGAACTTTTCCCCTACCAATTCTTCTGCGAAATCCTTCGCGTTTCCAACGGTTGCGGAGGTGGCTATGAACTGGATTTCCCTCTTGTATCTCTTGCGCATGAGGCGCTTCAGTCTCCAGAGGATGTTGTATACGTGGGAGCCGAGCACCCCGCTGTATATGTGGATTTCGTCCAATACCACATATTTCAGTTTTTCAAAATATGGGGTAAAAAGGCGGTTGTGCAGCAAAATGAAATGGAGCATGTCCACATTTGAGATGATTACCTGGGGCGGGTTTGCCCGGATTTTTTCCCTTGCGTTCTGGGATGTGTCGCCGTCGTAAACCTCGGTGCGCACTCCGTAGATGCGGAATTCGAGCAGGCGGTCCAGCTGGTCCCGGGCGAGGGCCTTGGTGGGGTAAAGGAGGAGCGTGTTGTCCCCCTTTAGGGCGCCCTCCACCGCGGGGACGATGAACACCTCGCTTTTCCCTCCGGCTGTGGGCGCCACCACCACGACATTCTTCCCCTCCCTCACCAATTGTATTCCCTTCGCCTGGTGCTCGTACAGCTGCTTTATGCCGCGGTCCTCGAATACGCCCTTTATGAAGGGCTGCAGCGGGTAGTCTGAGAAGACGGGCCTGCGCGCGGGCTCCGTGCGCTCCACCGGGGAGAATTGCTCCAGCATCTCGCTCACTCAGCAGGAGAATACGAAGCGGAGGGGCTTCCTGGAATCCAGCCTGCAGAATCCATATCTTTCGAATTGCACGATTTCGCCCTCCTTCAATGAATGAACGGACTTTTCGCAGTAGCCCTTCTCCACGGCAAGGCTCTCCGGGTTGAAATCGCCGGAATCCAGCACAAGGTCGCCGGGGCGGAGCATCTCGCATTCCAGTTTGTCGGAAACCCACTGAATTTTTTTCTCCTTTCCGACCTCCTCGCCCGCGAAGGATGCGGAGATTTCCTTTCCCATTTTTTCTATCTTCACGTTGTACAGGTCCTTGAGGCGGATTACGCCGCCCTCCTCCAGGCCGCCTGCGTCCGGGCCGCTTATCCACACCTCTGCCCCCGCCTCCATCTCCCGGACCTTCTTTTTCTTCCCGCCCTTTATTTTCAGTTTGACGGGATTGGAGACGAAAAAGAAGTGGGGCGCGACCGGGTCGAGGATTTTCCTGTTCTCAGAAAGCAGCTTTTCCCACCCGGGCTCGCTCTCCACCTTGCTTATCCCGAACGAGAGCACGAATTTGCGGATTGCTTCGGGAAGGATGCCCCTCCTCTTCAAGCCCTCCAACGTGGGGAGGCGCGGGTCGTCCCAGCCCATCACCTTCCCGCTCTCGACCAGCGGGCGGAGGAGGCGCTTTGAGAGGGGCGCGTTTTTTATCGAAAGGCGGGAGATGGATATCATCCTTGGGACGCGCATTTCCAGTTTCTTTAGAAGGAATTCATACAATTCGTCCCTCAGCTCATATTCCTTCGAGCGGATTGGGTGGGTGACCCCTAGCAGGGAATCCATGACCGCGCCCTGGAAATCATAGGTCGGCCACGCCCTGTATTTGGAGCCCTGGCGGTAATGGGGGGATTCGATTATGCGGAAAAGGGTGGGGTCGCGCATCACGGTGTTCTGGGATTCCATGTCCCCCTTGAGGCGGATGGTGGAGCCCCCCTCCGGGGTTGTTCCGTTGAGCATCTTCTTCCATTCCTCCAGGTTTTCCTGGGGGGGGCGGGAGCCGCACCCGCACCTCTCCTTCACCTCCCTCCCTTTCGCAACCTCCTCCTGGGCGCAGGAGCATGCGTACGCGTTCCCCTCCCAAAGGAGCTTCTCGCAGAGCCCGTACATGTCCGGCATGTAGTCGCTGCAGTATTTCTCGTCGTCCCAGTCAAGGCCGAGCCATATTATCCCTTCGCGTATGGCCTCCACGAACTCGGGCTTCTCAGCCTCCGGGTTGGTGTCGTCCCACCTCAGGATGACTTTTCCATTGTATTTCCTTGCAATCGTCCAGGAAAGCGCGAACGCCTTCGCGTGGCCTATGTGGGGGTAGCCGTTGGGCTCGGGGGGGTAGCGGACCACCACCTTCCCGGGGATTGCGTCCGGAATTTCCAGCTCGTTCTTCCCTTCCTTCCTTTCCTCCTTCGGGAGCCTTGAAAATTCCCTTTCCAATTTTTCCTTCGGGAGCGAATTTATCTCCTTGCAGGTTTCGTTTATCCTGCGCATGAGGGACTTCATGTCCTTCTTCGCATCCGGGAACTCGTTTATTATTTTCCCCACTATGTTGCCGGGGTTTGCCTTCCCGTAATCGTGGGCGTTCCTGGTCACGTGCCTTCTGATGGCTGAATCTAATGAATCCATGTGGGGATTAGGGTGGGTA
>JAXDAS010000030.1:0-6524 GCA_034679605.1 Microcaldota archaeon | reverse complement strand
CCAGATACAACCTGGCATTCCTGTTCATAGGGCTGGCGGCGCTGCTGGTGGCTTCGATAGGATATTAAAACCGACATGAGAATAGTGGGAAGAGGCCTGGTGAGAAAATGGGAATGCTCGATGGATTGTTCGGAAAAAAGCAGGCGGAGGCCGCCCCGGAGGGGAAGCTGGAGAAGGAGATGGACAACGTGGACAACACCCCGGTCCAGGAATCCGCGGACTACTATATCATAAGGGTGGATATCAGCCCGGAGGGCAACACCAAGCCGGTCACCAGGGCAATGGCCCCGGACAAGATAATATTCACGAACCTCTCCGCCCTCTCAAAGAATCCGGAAAAGGCCGCAGAGGTGGTAAAGGTGCTGAAGGGCGCGGTCGGGAAGCACGGGGGGAGCATCGCAATGGTCACGAACGAGCTTCTTGTAATCACGCCCCCCAGGGTGGGGATAAGGAGGGAGAAGCAGGAGGAAGAGAAAGGGGCCTAGGCCCGGGCCAGCTCTCCGCAGATATTGTAGGACATTGTGGTGAAGACGCCCGCCCTCCTTACGGAGAAGCCGTGCCGGGCATAGAAGTCGACCAGCCTCTCGTTGGCGGGCATGAGCTCTATTTTCTGTTTTCCGTTCTGGATTGCCACAATCTTCGCATGATCCAGGATTATCGAGAAGAAATCGAAGCCCCTCCACTCGTGCGGCGGCTTCCCGTATTCCGCGGAAAATAGCCTGGTTTCGGCCGTGTCGCAGCCCCTGATGGAGTCTATCTTTAGGCAGTCGGGATTAACCAGCAGCTCGGCGACCACCTTGTATCCCTTCCCTTCACGCACGGCCTCCTCTATCTCTATCTTGTATTCCTGGGAGAAGGGGTTCGTGGCCTCCTCGAAGCACCTCACCGTGAACCTCCTGCCGGAAAGGTTGCCGTAAACCGGGAGGCCGTTTATCGTTTCAGGGAGGGGCTTCAGCTTGCGCTCGGCGAAACCGGAGGGGGCCGGGATTGCCGGCCTTGGGATTTGGGAGCTTGAATGGCGCTCATTCATGTGTATGTATATGTTTTTAGGTGTATTTAAAGGTTGTGGTAGATGAAGGTAAATAAGGGATATTTATAAATGCTTTCGTGCAAAATAATATCATGCACCCGGACAGCGCGCCGCCACAGCCGCGGAAGGCGGAACACGGAAAGACCGTGAAGGGCATGGCCATGGACCCCACAGTGGCGGGGCTGGAAAGGGGCGGCGGGATCAAAAAGGAAACTGCCCTGGAGATGCTCATGCGAGGGCAGAGGGCGCAGCTGGAGTCGGTGGGCAGGGCGGCGTCCAAGGCCCTTTTCGGGATAGTGGAGGATCCGCTTATAGAGAAGTTCGACAGGAAGAATGCCGCGGACATCCTCCTTTCGGTGATGGAGGGGGAGATGCCCGTGGAAGAAGTGGCGATGTGCCTGCTCCTGCTGGGCTTCCCGAGGGAAAGGGAAATCGCGGAAATGCGTTCCCCAAGGGTGGACGCGATGCTCAAGAACGTCCTTCTGGACGGGCGGGAGGAGCAGGAGATGAGGGCAAGGGCGGCGCACAACCTCAGGGAGCGGGGGTTCCCTGGTTTCGGGAATCCTGAATATGACGTGCCGTATTTCTTCTTTTCTGGCGAATATGCCAAAGTCCCCCGGCATGGCCTTGCCGCGGTCCCGTTCCTGGTGGAAAGGCTCGCTGAAGACCTTTCGACCGATAACAGGGTGATGGCGGCGTCCCTGCTCGGGGAGATATCCGACCTGTGCGAGGAGAAGTATGACTGGAGGGAAGCCGCGAAGGGCCTCAGGAGTATTGCGGAGAGCCACGGGGAGAGGTCCGGCCAGAACGAGCTGAGGCAGGCCTGCGCATACGCGTTCAAGAGGATAACCGGGGTTTATCCGTCCCAGGACAGGAACCCTTCGACTACCGGCCCTGCTGAGGAGGATTAGAAGGCTTCTGCTCCGGCGTCTTGTTTTCGATTGGTTTTTGCTGCGGGGGAGGGGAAGCGGGCTTCTGCTGGGATTGCTGCTGCCCAGGGTTCTGGTAAGGCCTCTGCTGCCTTTGTTCCCCCCTGTGGCCGTATTGCGTCCCGTAGGGGCCGCGCTCGGGCCGATTTCTCTCCCTCGAGACCTCCTCCGCATTAATCATGATGAGGATGTCGGCGGTGTTGCGGAGCGCGACGGAAAAGCCCGGCTCTATCCCCACGATGAGTGTTTTCTTCCCGTGCTCCTTCGCCTTCGTAAGCGCGGGTATGAAGTCAGTGTCCCTGGTCATGAGCGCGATTATGTCCACTTCGGGGTTCACTATCTGCTCCGTGGCCTCCACGGCCATGGTCACGTCCACATCGCCAGTGGTTATCTTGGGCTCGAAGCCCTGGTTCACCATCGCCTCAATCAATTTGTCAGAGGCGAACTGGTCCAGGTAGATGCGCGCGAATCGGATGTTTCCGTGCTCGGAGACCTTCTTCTTAATCTCGCGCAGGTCTATGTTCAGCTGCTTGCGTATTATGTTCGGCCCGTCTACGAAAAGCGCTATCTGCGGCTCTTTTTTTCCAAGTATTCCGTCTAAAAATCCCATTAGTGCTCACCCTAAAACAGATGATGCGTGGAATTAGAGGTCAAACTTAAAAAAGGTTGCTGAATTCTCGGACGTCGCCCGCGCCGCCTTTTCGAACGGGATATTTTTCACTTCCGCTATGTACTGGACCGCGTCACGCACCCCTTCTATCCCCCTGGTTATGTAGGGGGCGTCCGTTTCGGAAACGAGCTTTTCAAGCGGGATGGATTCTATTGTCTTCCTTCTGTCCTTTGAGTGCAGCGGGGGGATGGAGATTAAACCGCCCATCTTAACGGCGCGCTTCGCGGTCTCCGCGTCCCCGGAGAAGAAGTGCATCATGAAGGGCCTTTTCCATCCATAGGACTGGAGGGAGTCCAGGCATTTTTCCTCCGCCTTCCGGGTGTGCAGGACGATTGGGAGATCCATCTCTTCTGCGAGGGAGAGCATCCTGCCAAACAGCGCCTTCTCGTCCGAAAAATGCTTTTCTTCTTTTCCCCAATGGTAGTCCAGGCCTATTTCGCCGATTGCGTTGGGGTTCTGGGAGCGGATGAACCCTTCCCATTCGGGCAGTTTTTCTATCCCGTCGAAAACAGCGGTCTGGGGCGCGATGCCGAGGCAGAAGGGAATCTTCAGGGTGCGGGCGATTTCCGCATTCTTTAAATTGGATTTGTGCGAATAACCGGAAGTGACCGGGATGATTCCCTCCGGCAATTCGGCCATCTGCTTTTTCTTGAAGGAATCCAGGTGGCAGTGGGAATCCACGAGCTGCGCCGGCATAACGGTGTTTTTAAAACCTAACGTTATAAATCTACCTAACAATTCTCTAGACAGGTGTAACTATGAGTGAGAAGGTTTTCGCTTCAGCGAAAGAATTGCATGAGGGCAAGTATCTGCTTATTGACGACATCCCGTGCAGGATTGTCAGCATAGACAAGTCCAAGACGGGGAAGCACGGCTCGGCGAAGCTCAGGATAGTGGCGATAGGGATATTCGACGGCCAGAAGAAGAACATGCTCACCACGGCGGACTCGGACGTGGAGGTCCCCATCATAGAGAGGAAGAATGTGCAGGTGATGTCCGTGTCCGGGAACACCGCGCAGGTGATGGACCAGACCACGTATGAGGTGTTCGACATGGAGATCCCCGCGGAATTGCAGGGCCAGGTCGAGGCCGGGAAGGAAGTGGAAGTGATGGAAGCGATGGGAAGAAAGGTCATGCAGAGAGTGAGATGATGAAAGTCACTGTGGCGAAAAAAAGGGAGAACGTGCTTCTGGGAAGGACGGAGTACGAGATGGCGATAGAATTCGACGGGAAGACTCCGGCGAGGAACGAGATGAGGGACGCGGTCATACAGAACCTAGGCTGCAACCCCGACACCACCATACTCAAAAGGACGGACAGCTCTTTCGGCCAGAGGAAGGTGGTCGCCAGGGTGAACGTTTACAGGAAGAAGGAGGACATGATGAGGATTGAGCCGGACTACTCCCTCGTCAGGAACAAGTTCAAGGAGGCCGCGGCCAAGGAGAAGAAGGCTGCGGCACCAAAGAAGAAAGAGGGATGAGCATGGCGGAGAAGGCAGCGGCTGGGAAAAAAACCGAGAAGAAGATAAGGCCATACAAGGCGGGCAAGCACTGCCCGAAGTGCGGGCCGGGCTTCAAGCTGGCGCAGCACAAGGACAGGCTCTCCTGCGGCAAGTGCGGATACTTCGAGAAGAAGTAGGCCGAACATGAAAAGCTATTTCCTCTCCTTATTCGCCGCATCCCTGCTGTTTTTCATAATCTCAGCGCTTCCGGGGGGCATTTTCCTCCCCGCGGTGGCGGCGGGCACGCTGCTCCTCGGTGCGGCGGTTTTCAGGCTCTACGGGAAGGCGGATGCGCTCTTTTTCCTCATCGTATCGTTGTCATATGTGCTCATTTTCCCGCTCGAGCACGTGAACACGGTCTACATGCAGATGGGGATGGGCGCGTTCGCGCTCTATTTCCTCCGGGACCCGAGGGAAAGCCTGCTCAATGTTGGGGGGAGCCTGTGGAAAAGGCTTCTCCACGGGGTGCTGCTATTCATCCTGATGGTGGGCACCGGGATTCTTATGACCGTGGCCCTGAGCCTGGCAGGGTTCAACGACAGCGGGAATGCGATAAACGTGGTGCAGGGGCTCCCGCTCTACCTCCTGATATTCGCTTTTACCGTCGTGCCCGTGGCCGAGGAGCTGTTCTTCAGGGCGCTCCTAATCCCGGTTTTTGCCAAATATTCGAACGTTTGGGCTGGCGCAATCCTTTCCTCCATATTCTTCGGGATGACCCACACCGCGTACGGCTCGGTTGTGGAGATAATGGGCGCAACCCTTCTGGGCCTGGTGCTGGCGCTCTACTTCGCGAAGAAGCGGGACGTGCTGCCGTGCATGGTCGCGCACGCCATCTACAATTTCCTTTCAATATTCGCAATCAAGACGCTTTTCTGAGTGGTCCGGATGATACTGGGAATAGAGAGCACCGCGCACACCCTCGGCATGGGGATCGTGCACGGTGGGAAGGTGCTTTCCAACATCGGGGACACATACAGGCCGAAGAACGAGGGCATAGTGCCCAGGAAGGCTGCGGACCACCATGCGGGCAAGTTCGCGGAACTCCTGGGCGCCAATTTGCGCAAGGCGGGGGTGCGCATGGGGGATCTGGATGCCATCGCGTATTCCGAAGGCCCGGGATTGGGGGCGTGCCTGAAGGTGGGGCTGGTGGGGGCTAAATACCTCGCGCTTAGGCACGGGAAGAAAATGGTCGGGGTGAACCATCCCTTCGCGCACATAAGGATCGCTGAGGGGATGGCTGGGATAAGGAACCCCCTCATCCTGTACGTGAGCGGCGGCAACACGCAGCTGCTTGTGGAGAAGGCGGGCAAATTCCGGGTGCTCGGGGAGACCCTTGACATGGGCGTGGGAAACCTTTTTGACGCGTTCGGCCGCGGCATAGGGATGGAATATGCGCACGGCGCGGAGCTCGCCAAGCTGGCCGAGGGGGGGAGGTATGTGCCACTCCCTTATGTGGTGAAAGGGATGAACCTGAGCTTCTCCGGGCTGCTGACGCAGGCGGTGAAGGAGGCGGGAAGGGGGAACAAGAGGGATGTGGCGTACTCCTTATTCGAAACGTCCTTTGCGATGTTGTGCGAGGCGACGGAAAGGGCGCTCTTCCTCACCCGGAGGAAGGGGGTCGTGGTGTGCGGGGGCGTCGCACAGAACAGGAGGCTGCAGGGGATGCTCCGCTCCATGTGCAAAGAGGACGGCGTGGAGTTCGGAGTTGCGCCCGACGAGTTCAACCGGGACAACGGGGCGATGATCGCGTACGCGGGGGAACTGATCATGAGGAAGGGGATGCGCAAGCCGGAGGAATGTACGGTGGACCAGGACTATAGGGTGGACAACCTGAGGCTGCACTAGTCAGGGAAGGAATTTGGCCAGGGAATCCAATTCGTCGAGTACTTTCTCCGGGGTGTAGGCGCGCAGTTTTTTAAGCAGGTTCCTGTCCTCAAGCATCCCTTCGCCGATCGGGATTGCGACCCCGTCCACGGTCTTCGGGTCGGACATGTGCAGGGAAAATGGGCAGCGCGCCAGCTTTCCCGGAGGGGTCTGCGAGGGGTCCAGGATTATGTGCCCCCCCATCTTCTCATGGCCTCCGGAAATCCTGAGCCCCTTCTTTCTCACGCCCTCCACCCATTTCCCGGTGAGCGAGGAAAGGGGGCTGCTCTTTGAGTAGGCGAAATATTTTTCGTAGAAGGAGGCGTCCACCCCCCTCTTCAGCATAAGGTAGATGTGGAAGGAGTTGCCGGTGTACATTATGAAGAATTTGAAGCCCGGGAGGGAGTTGAGCTGTTCGTCCCTCCGCATTTCCTCGAGGAGAAGTGCGGCCGCCTTTTGTGCGTCTTCTCCGCTAACGCCCTCTCCGCGGTCGATGTCAAAAAATATCCTGTCCAGCCTCCTGCCCTTCTC
>JAXDAS010000029.1:0-3543 GCA_034679605.1 Microcaldota archaeon | reverse complement strand
ATCGACATCAACGGCGCGGCAATCAACCCGTACTCCAGGCAGGAGCCGAGGGACTTCATCCAGACCGGCATCTCCACCATCGATGCGATGAACACCCTCGTGAGGGGGCAGAAGCTGCCCATTTTCTCCGCCTCCGGCCTTCCGCACAACCAGCTCGCGGTGCAGATTGCGAGGCAGGCTAAGGTTAAGGGAGGGGAACAGAAGGAGGATTTCGCAGTCATCTTCGCGGCAGTGGGAATCACAAACGAGGAGGCGTACTTCTTCATGAGGGACTTCGAGAAGACCGGTGCGCTCGAGCGCGCCGTCCTCTTCCTCAACCTCGCGGACGACCCGTCCGTGGAGAGAATAATTACCCCGAGGCTCGCCCTCACGACCGCCGAATACCTCGCTTTCGAGAAGGATATGCACGTGCTGGTCATAATTACGGACATGACCAACTACTGCGAGGCGCTGCGTGAGATTTCCTCGGCAAGGCAGGAGGTTCCCGGAAGGAGAGGCTACCCGGGTTACATGTACACGGACCTTTCCACCATTTACGAGAGGGCGGGAAGGGTTGTGGGCAAGAAGGGCACGGTCACGCAATTCCCCATCCTCACCATGCCCGCGGACGACATTACGCACCCGATTCCGGACCTCACAGGGTACATTACCGAAGGGCAGATCGTCCTGAGCAGGGAGCTGCACAGGAAGAATATCTACCCGCCGGTTGACCCGCTCCCGTCCCTCTCCCGGCTCATGAACCTGGGTATCGGAAAGGAAAGGACCAGGGAGGACCACAGGGGGGTCTCGGACCAATTGTACGCGGGCTACGCAAATGGCAGGGATTTGAGGAGCCTGAGCGCGGTCGTCGGGGAGGAATCCCTCACCGATGTCGACAGGAAATACCTGCGCTTCGCGGACGAGTTCGAGAAGAAGTTCATCACCCAGGGCCCGTACGAGGACAGGAGCATTGAGCAGACCATTGATTTGGGATGGGAGCTGCTTTCCACCCTGCCAGAAGACGAGCTGAAGAGGGTGAAGAAGGAATTCATAGAAAAATACGGAAAGAAGTTCAGGAAGTAGGTGAAGAAACCATGGCTGAGACGCCGAACCCGACTAGAATGGAGCTGCTCAAGACCAAGGCACGCATAAAGCTTGCCAGGAAGGGGCACAAGCTCCTGAAGCAGAAGAGGGACGCCCTCATCATGGAATTCTTCAAAATCCTCGGTAAGGCGCGCGACCTGCGCGGAGAATTGAACGAACGCATGAAGCGCGCCTACCGCACCCTTTCCAAGGCCCAGCAGCAGCATTCCACATTCGAGCTGGAAGGGGTTGCGGCGGGAATGGAGAAGGAACTCGGCCTGGGCGTTAACGTGCGCAACATAATGGGCGTCCGAATCCCGGAAATCTCCTCCCATTTCGAGAAGAAGCCGTACCTGGAGAAGGGATATTCGGTAATAGGAACGAGTGCGGCAATAGATGCGGTCGTAGAAGACTTTGAGGAAGCCCTGAAGATAGCGATTACGCTCGCGGAAACCGAAACGGCCATCCGCCGCCTTATCCTGGAGATAGAGAAGACCAAGAGGCGCGTGAACGCATTGGAGTTCGTCCTCCTTCCGAAGATGGAGAAACAAAAGGGCGAAATAACAATGCGCCTTGAGGAAGGGGAAAGGGACTCGTTCGTAAGCCTTAAGGTAATCAAGAGAAGGCTGGAGAAAGAGGGCGCTTCCTGATGCGCAAAAGATCTATTCCGAAGAGGGAAATACGCGACCTGAATTCCAAAATCCAATTTTTCCAATTGGATGTGAAAGCAACTGTAGAAATAGTAGAGGATACTAGGGGTACAATTATTCTACAAGAAGGAGAACCGGTATTATTGCTGCACCAGGACAGGTGGTTCCCGACGCTCCAAACCCTGAACAAGTCCAATGCCCTGAAGAAAATAACCGTGGACATGGGCGCCATCCCTTATGTGTGCGCAGGGGCGGACGTTATGCGCCCAGGCATCAAAAACATAGAGGATGGGATTGCAAAGGATTCCCCCGTATGCGTGATAGATGAAAAATATGGAAAAATTTTAGCAGTCGGAATCGCACTATTTGATTCCGAAGAAATGAAGAAAATGGGGAAAGGAAAAGTTATCAAGAATCTCCATTATGTGGGGGACTGGGTCTGGAATTTCAACAAGCCGCAGCCCTGAGCTTCTTCCTTTGCTGCTTCCCGCGCGCCTATGCGCCCTAGTGGATCCTCAGGCTGACAGGCATTCCCTTCTCCTTGGCGTGCTTCATTGCCAAGGAAATTTCCTTCTTGTCCCGGACCCTGCTCATGCGGGCCTCCCTTGCCTCCCGCCTGATCTCGTTGAGTAAAGAGAGCAGCCTCCTTTCCTGGTCCTCGTCGAGTGCCATTCCGGGATGCCTGCCGTCTATCTTCTTTTCGTAAAAGCCCAGCTTTATCTCCCACATGCCCATCAGGGCCTTGGAGTAGGCTAGCAGCACGCGCTCCACTCCTGAAGGGTTTTCCCAGACCATCCGCGTCAGCTCCGCCCTCGCCTCAGCCATTTTCTCCTCATCAGGCATGAACAGGGAATGTATCATTAGCATCCGGATGTTGTTTTCATATGGATTGTCCTGGTCAATCTTTTGCATGTAAATAAAGTGGTCAAACATATTTATATATGTTATCTTTTGAGCGGCTTCACAATGGTCACGCTGCCGCTCACATCCTTGGCGGGCTCGGAAATCCTCGCCCCATCCGAAGGCAGCTCCATTGTCCTGCCATGGAACGCTTTTATCGCAGCAATGGCCTTCCCCGCCCTAAATATTGCGGAAGGCGCCAGATGCCCCTCGCACTTAGAAAGAATTGCGCTGCCCGCCTCTATCATGACAGCCCTCGCCTCGGCGTCCCTTTCAATGCCCATCGCATCCATAAGGGGCCCCAGCGTCTCAACACCGCCGTATATCATGATGCAGAGGGCGGCATTTGCCCTCCCGACCGCTTCCTCGGCCTTAAGTTCCCCTATCCAGCCGGCCTCATCCTCGCTCATCTCCCCAGGCTCTCTTCTGGAGCTTATGGACTTTGAAACCATCAGCATTATGTAATTGAGCGCCTTCTCGCGCACATCCTCGGGGTTTTGCTCGTTGAGCACAATCTTCCTCAGGGCTTCGTATGCCTCCGGAGAATCCACATGGCCGATGCGGTCCACCGCCTCGGCGGTGGCGCCTGCCCCGCCGTCCGCAAGTATTCTTTGCGCCAATTTTTCCCGTTCTTTCATCAGGATCATATTGTGTAAGCTGATATTTAAACGTGTATGTTCAGGCTTTAAATTCCTTGCCCGCCCATCTCTCTCCATGTTCCTAAAGGCAAAGAAAGAAATAGCGAAAATAATCTCGGAAGCCTCGGGCCTCACCGAAGAGGAGGCGTTCTCCTCCCTGGAGACGCCCAGGGGCGATTTCGGCGACCTCGCGTGCAAGGCGGCGTTCCTTCTCGCGCCCTGGCAGAAGAAGAACCCGGCGCAGATAGCGTCCGAGCTCATCCCTAAACTAAAAAAACACAAATGGGTGGAGA
>JAXDAS010000028.1:0-3327 GCA_034679605.1 Microcaldota archaeon | reverse complement strand
ATTCCGGCTATCTCAAGCTTTACGGGGAGAACAACGAAAGCGGCGCGGGCTTCTACAAGGTCTCCTTCGTGCAGAAGTCGACCAACGGCGAGATTTACACGCGCGGCCACAGCATAGTGCCCGGCGACATCGCGCCCACCCCCCTGGACCTCGTCATAGAGCTCAGGGAGAGCGGGGGCGAGAAGTTCCTCTTCATATCCGTAACGAACGCCTCGGGGGAGGTGGAGCGCTCCAGCATATCCGGCAGGGTCGGGCTCAACTCCCAGCTAACCATACCCAAAACCTTCACCCTGCCCACCGGGGACTACATAATCAACATAGTGGACCAGGAGGGCAACAGGTACGCCCGCTCCTACCTCCGCGCAAAGAGGGTGGAGGTGGTCCCGGTATTCCTCAACATGCGCACCGACACCTTCAGCTTCTCCATCCGCGGGGACGGGGAGCCAATCTTCCCGGATTCCGTTACGGCCAAGGTTGACGGCGGCAAGTACGGCACGTACACCTTCAGCGGGACGAGCACGCTGGACATAGACCTCAGGGCCACGGGACACTCCCCGCTGCCGGACGGGATGCACACCGCCACCTTCCAGAGCGGCGCCTACACCGTGGATGTGCCAATAGACAAGACCGCCCCCGCCCCCTTCTACACCCAGCCGTTCATACTGGGCGCGGTCGGCCTCGCGCTCATAGCGATGGCGATAGCATACATATTCAAGGCCTCGGAGATACCGGTTTACGGGCTGGACATACCGGACTTCCCGCCCCAGTCCACCACCAAGGTCCCGCTGGGGAAGGAGGTGTTGCTGGGGATGTTCGACAGGATAAACCAGAAGTACAGGTGGAAGCACACCCCGCTTAAGGCGTCCGAGATAAAGGGCGCCTTCAAGGAGCTGCTCCACGAGGGCAAGCCCGTGTTCATAAGCGACTACAACCTGGAATACCTGCTGGACCAGCTGGCCGGGCTAGGGCTTCTGAAGAAGGAGGCGGGATATTATTCCAAGGCAGCGTGGGAGGAGGAGAGCGGTTTCAGCGCGAAATACCTTTCCCTCTTCCGCAGCCTGCGCGACATATGCATAAACGAGGCGGTGCCTTTCACCCAGATGGGCGCCAGCAGGGAATACGACTCCAAGATAACCATCCTCGGGCAGGACATGTACGTGCATTTCTACGAGGGGCCGGAAACCATATCTAAGGCCATGGGCGCGCTGCAGCTCGGGCTCAACATAATCCTTGCCGAGGACGAGGGGGAGGTGGAGGAGCTGAACGAATTCCTTTCCTCCGGCGGCGGGGCCGCAACCCTGCTCAAGCTAGAGGTGCAGGCCGGCTCGGTGCAGATAAAGACGCTGGACGGGCTGCAGAAGATGATAAAGGAGATGAAGGTTTAGCTCATTTCTTCTTGCCGTTTTTCGTTGCTTCCTTTTTCCTGTTTGCGTTCGCCTCGGCCTTCGCCTTATATAGCTCCTCAAGCTTCACTGCCATGCCCGCATTGTCGTAGAGCGCCGCCTTCTCCCTCGCGCTTTCCGACATCTCCCTCTTCCTCTCCATCGCGAGCAGTATCTTCTCCCTGAAGTCCACCGGCTCTGAGAAAGTGTAGCCGTTCTTCCCCTCCTCCACTATCTCCTCCGCGGCGGATTTCTTGGGCACCACCGCCGGGGTGCCGCATGCCAGCGACTCCAGCACCACCAGCCCCTGGGTGTCGAATTTTGAGGGGAAGGCAAGCACGTCCGCGGCCGCGTAATAGTCAGGAAGCTCCTTCCTGTCCACGAAGCCGGTGAATATGAAATACTCGTCCAAGCCCTTCATCCTCACCGCGTTTTTGTAGTACTCCTCAGAGGGCCCCTTGCCGACTATGAGGAAGCGGGCATTGGGCTGCTTGTTCATGATGGAGCTGGCCTCGTTTATCAGCAGGTCCAGGTTCTTCTCCTTCACCAGCCTCCCCACATGGAGGATTATTTTCTTCTTCCCCAGCCCGTACCTCTTCCTTGCGGAATCCCCGTCCGCCTTCGCGAACGCCTTCACATCTATGCCCGAGGGCAGTATCATGGTGTTGCATATCCCCTTCGCCTTGAGGATGTCCGCCACGCATTTGCTGGGGACGAGAACCGTGTCGAAGAACCCGTAATACCATTTGAGGTACGTCCAGGCGACGTCCTCCAGGATTTTCTGCATGCTTTCATTTTTTGTAAGATAATGCGTCGCCTCAGGGACCATCGTGTGGAAGGAGGCGATCGCGGGCACCTTGAGCGCGTGGGCGCAGTTTATCGCCGCGAGGCCCGTGGTCGCGATGCCGTGGGAATGTATCAGGTCCGGCCTGATTTCCTTCACCTTTTTCACCGCCGAGGGGAAGGGGAATAAAGATAATCTATAGTCCGGATACGGCTTGAAGGTGGTGGAGGTGAAATAGTAGACGTTCCTGTCCTTGTTCTCCGCCTTGTCCTTCTTGCTCCCGGGGCTGAATATATACACTTCGTGGCCCTTCTTTTCCAATTCTTTTCTATAGTTCAGGAGGCAGGTGACCACCCCGTCCACATTAGGAAGGTAGGTGTCGGTAAAATAGGCAATCTTCAAGTGAACCAAACCTCCACATATGCCGTTCCGGTTTGCTTCATATTCCCACTAGGGATTCCACCTTTCTCCTTATCGAAACCTCAGAGACCGGGGAGGGTATCGAATCCGACACAAACACATCCCCCAGCGCCTTCAATTTCTCCAGCGAACCCTTCAGGAAAAACCCGTGCGTAGCGGCGAACGCAATCCTTTTCGCGCCCTTTCGTTTCAGGGTCTCCGCCGCCCTAATCATGGTGGAGCCCGTGGAAATCATGTCGTCCAGGATGAGGACGTTCCTTCCCTTCACTTCGAAGTCCGCCTTCATGCCCTCTATTTTCCTGTACGCTTCCCCGCCCTCCTGGTATTCCCCGCGCGTTTTCTCCATCGTTTTCCCGCCGCTCCTCTCCACCAGGTAGCTGGCGCCCAGGTCCGGGCTCACTATCTCCAAATCCGCGCCCATCTTCTCCTTCGCCTTTTCTATGAGCTCGGTTCCCATGGACAAGCTCGCTATCTTCAGCCCCCCGTACTCCGCCTCGCCCGTCTTCTTCATGAAATGGCAGTCAAATGTGATGAGCCTGTCCGCGCCCGCCCATTTCAGCATCTCGCACACATACTCCGCGCTCTTCGCCTCCCCTTCCTTGAACGTCTTGTCCTGCCTTGAGTAGGGAAGGTAAGGCGCAACCAGCGCAGTCCGATACCCCTTTTCCTTCAGGGTCTTGAGGATGAGCATTGCCTGCATCAGCGAGCGGTCCTGCTCCGGGTACAAGCGGTGCAATAGGA
>JAXDAS010000027.1:0-3260 GCA_034679605.1 Microcaldota archaeon | reverse complement strand
CCGCATATGTATCTATCGCCCCGAAGGAAGGCCCCAGCGGGAAGGCTAGAGGAAGCAGAATAAGCATCGCCAGCAAAACCTTCCTCATATGCCCATTTTGGATGTGCTCACCTTTAAATTTTATCCTCCGAGTGGCGGCAGCATTCCTCCCCCCAGTGGCGGAAATCTTCCCGCGCCAGGAACAACCCAAACCTCCTTTTCCGTGAGCGTGCATTCCATGCTCTCCATGTCGAGGGAGGGGAGGTAGCTGCAAAGGGTGCCTTCTGCAACGGAAAGCGGGTTGCATGTGTAGCTAAGGTTCCCGTCCCTCCTGAACAGCATCGGGTGCGAGAGGAACCTGCTTATCTTCTTCATCCCGAACGTCTTGTTCTGGAAGCAGGGCCTCTCGCCCACATCCTGCAGCGAGGCTATCATCTGCTTGTATAGGTCCGGGTTCGCGGCGATTTCCGCCCCGTCCACCGTGAACGCTATGTTCTCCCCCCCGCTGGCCACCACGCAGTCCATCTTGTAGTTCTCTATCTCTTCCAGGGGCATGCAGGCCTCCTCGCTTATGCAGTTGTCGGGCCACTTCATGGAGATACGCTCGCCCTCCCAGTCGCAGAGCGCCCCCGTGCCCCCGTACCTTCCGTTGCATATCTCCGCGGGGTCGGTGGGGGTGCACGGGACGCACGTGCAGTTCTCCTTCACCGGAATCTCCATGAGGGAATTCATCTCCCCGTACCCGGAGAAGCCCCTCGCCGCAAGTAGCGTCCCCTCGTAGAACGGCCCCCTGTACCCGCTCACCCCACTTTCCTCGGTCCTTATCGCGGTGGCGAACTCCTCCCCGGAGTAGGGCGAAGTCCAGTCTGAATATATCACCCCTATGTGCCCGCTCCTTATGAGGTCCTCTGTGTGCCCCCCGAGATATTCCATGAACCTGGAGGAGCTGTTGTCGTCCCAGCAGTCCAGCGCAATCCCCCCAAAGCTCAGGCCGAAGTTCCTTATTATCCTGAAGTCGGTAACCACAACGGGCTTGCCGAACCTCTTCAGCATCCTGGAGCCGAACTCCATCTCGTCCGCGAGTATGGCATCGAACCTCTCCTGCTCGTCCTCTATCTCGCAATGGGAGTTCCCGGCGCTGAGCGTCCAGTCCACCGCTATCACATCCACATCCTCCAGGTAATACTTGTTGCACATTATCTCCGTCCCGCAGGTGAGGTTGTAGGAATAGTCGTCCCAGCGCGGAATCCCGTATCCTAATTCCATCCCGTACTTGAAAAGCCGGGAAACCAGCCTCATCTTCTCCTCCTGCGAGCCCGCGCCCTCGTCATACCCCGCCGCCACCGCGACCATGCAATTGGGGCAGAGCAGCTTCACCGCATAAGACCTGCGCGTCACGTCCTCCCCGACATCCCCGCTCTCCAGGAAATCCGTGCTCAGGTTCTTTATGACTATTATTCCAGCTCCGAGGTCCATCACCGAATCCGTGAGGTAAGTGCCCCTTGAGCTGTACGCCCATGTGCTGTCCCCGGGCATCGCGTACTCCTCGAAGCGCGAGGGGACGCTTTTCCACAGGTCCACCAGCATTGGGTGCGTGGTGTGGTCCTTGTCTATGGATTCATGGTGCGGGCTGAAGGTTATCTCCAGCATCAGGTCCTCGCCCGCGGCAACGGACGTCCTGGTCCTGTAGAGCCCCTCGTCGTCCGCGAAGAGAACCGGCATTATGTTCCTCTGCAGGTAGTCCTGGAGCTTGCTTTTCAGGTAATACGCGTTCGGGAGGTAATCCGGCCATGCTGCCACATCCCCGACCTCGCTACCGTCCGGCATCTCGCACTGGCTGTAGTCCTCGTCCGGGCGGTGCACCCCGCCGGACTCCCATTCGCCGAACTGGCCGTTGTAGCTGAAATAGAGGTCGTTCGCTATCCTGCCCGTGAGGCGCTCGGTCTCCTCGCTGGTCCCGTATATGGTTTTCATGAGCAGTGAAGGGCAGTACTTGTTGTCCTCCCTGTTCTCCGTGCCCACATACCCCGGGTCGGCCCGGTCTTCCGGAAGCGCCACCACCTTGTCCTTCGCAATCGTGAGGTAGCTGCACTGGTCGCAATACCCATACGTCTTAGTGCGCAGCACGCCGTTCTCGTCCGCGAGGCATTTCCCGAACGCCCAGGAGGTCTGCTCGACCCCCTCCTCGTTTATGTAGGTTATCTCCCTCCCCTTTATGGCGAGCGCGGCGGTGGAATAGAGCCTGCAGTTCCCGTCCGCGTCCCACTCGTAGCAGTACACCTGGCCGTCGGTCTTGAGGTTCTCGGGCCTGTCCTCGTCCCTGGTGTCGAACATGTGGAGCCCCTGGCAGTTCCAGTCCTCCTCCTTCAGAATCCCGGTCTCGGCGTCCAGGTACTGCCCGCGTGTGCCGGTGGGCGGAGAGCCCGGGCTGTAGCACACGCTGAACGCATCGTCGTAGAACTGCGGGTCCTCCTCGAAGGTGGGCGCGCACTCCTCCACAAAAGTCGTGTAGAATTTGCCGCACTGCCCGCTGCAGCCCCTCCACTTCTCGGCGGAAAGCACCTGCGATATGGTGAGCGTCTCCTGCTGCAGGTCCTCGCCCCTCGCCTCCGGGGCATAATCGTCCATTATCGGGTACGCGTAGTTCCCCCCGAGCAGTATCACAAGGAAAGGCACGTCCTCGTCGCTTTCGTCCGAAGATGCTATCTCAGATATGTACTTGCGTTGGTTTAGCGGGAACTTCACTATCTTCCCTTTCGAGGGCAGGGGGGACTGGTAGAACGGATTGTCGTAGGGGTCCCCGCTCACGTCCGTGGTCTCCACCGGCGCGGCGAGCGTCGCGGTAGCCCTTATGGTCCGGGCAGGGTCGTCCAGCGACGGCGTCTCGTAGCTCTTCCTTCCCTCGCAAACCACCCCTCCCTCGTAATAGTCGTACCAGCAGTCGCATGGCACCTCGGCCCCGTCGCTGCGGAAGCACACGCCCCTCTTGTAATCGAATATGTTGCAGAACCCTGAGAGGCATTCCTGCCCCTCCAGGGTGCATTCGAACTCCGCCCCGGGCGCCCAGCTCCCGTTCAAGGTGTAGTGCCCGTCCTTGAACTGGTTCGCATACGCCGAGTGGTGGGTGAGCAGTAACGCATACATCAGGTGCGGGTCCCTCTCCACGGTGATGAGGTTCTGGCGCGTCCCGTCCTCGCTTCCCCAGCGCGGCCATTCCAGCATTATGAGCTCGCTCTCCCGCTCCGCATAATAATCATATATCTCCCTGGTGGAGGCGGTGG
>JAXDAS010000026.1:0-10828 GCA_034679605.1 Microcaldota archaeon | reverse complement strand
CAGACATGGAGGCCAGGGTGCAGCGCATCGAAACGAGGCTGGATACCCTGCGCAGCGCGCAGCTCGTGCCCGAGGCAATAGTGGCTCCGGGCCAGGCGGAGAGGAGGATGGTAAACCCAAACCATCCCGAGATAAGCCGCCTGGAAGCAGAGCTCAACGGCCCGACCGGCCACCCAGAGCAGGGGCTCCGCCAGCAGCTTGAGACTGCAAGATTGGAGCTTGCGAACGCAAGGGCCGCGGTCCGGACGGTGCAGGACGCCCAGAGGACGGGCGGCAGGAGCATAGAGGATTTCATAAGGACGGATTTGCCCGAGGCGCTGCGCCAGGCGCGCGCGCAGGGCAGGACGCTGGAGCAGGTCCTCGAGAACCTCGGCTTCAACGCGACGGAGCGCCAGGCAATCCTCAGGGGCATAGACCCGTGGAGGGTGGAGCGCCTGAACACGATGCTCGCCGCCGAGCGCTTCAGCACGAATTTCACCGCGAGCGCAGAAGGCGGCAAATTCAGGATAGAGCCCATGCCGAGCAGCGCGTTCGAGCGCGTGTTCGTCGAGCCGCTGAGGGCCATGAGGGGAGGCGGCTTCGTGAGGGGCGCGGGCGCGTTCGTGGCGGCCCCGTTCCGCATAACCGCGGCAGGCATCTCGGAAATAAGGGCCCGCAGGGGCACGGGGGGCATCGCATTGGGCGCCGCGGGCGTCGCGGGCATGCTCTGGCTGGGCTGGGAATTCGAATACCTCACAGGGATGACGAATTACCGCTCGCCTGTTTTGGGCCACCTCTTTGGAATCCACGATGAGGAACGCCGGGAGGAAACCACGGTAGGCACAACGGGAGCGGCTCCGCAGGCCGCGAGGCTCACCCAGGAGCAGGAAGCGGTCCAGAGGGCCGCAACCAATTTCAGCGAACAGGCCAGCAACCTCGGCAACACGGATTACCGCAACCTCAGGGACCAGCTGGAGAAATACCGGCAATACATCATCGGCACGCCGTCCGCGAACTTTGATTCTGCGGCAACCCTGGACAGGATAAACGCCGTAAGGGTGCAGGCGGGCACGGAGTTCCTTGCGAATTTCCAGCGCGCGACGGCGGGGATGAGCGCCGCCCAGGCGGAGCTGGAGTTCTACAGGCAATTCTTCATCTCCATCGCGCCGGCGAACGCGCAGGGCCAGCGCGTAAGCATGCTCGTTAACATAATAGACACATACATCCCGGAGACCGAGAGGGCGCAGCTGTATGCGGACCTCTTCTCCAAGATTGCCCTGAAGAACACCAGAAACCCCGTGACCGACCAGGCCGAGCTTTTCGCTGGCCTGTACAAGCAGTCGGAAAGGTTCAGGGATGCGCTTGCGCCCATACTCGCGGTGGTCGATGCGAGGTTCGGCCTTGGCGATGCCCACGAGGATGCCACCATCACAGCACAGGTCGCGGCCGCATACCTGGTCCAGCTTAACCTGACCGTGGCACTCAGGGGCGTATTCGAACTCCAGCAGGGGCCCGAACCCCTCGACATGGAGGACGTCGCCTTCTGGCTCGCAAGGGCATACATGCAAAACAACCAGAGATTCATACAAATAATAGAGGGCTATACAAACGATCGGAACGAGAGGGTCCCCGGCTTCTTCTCTGATGTGGGCACACAGCTCGAGGCGTACAAGAATGTGCTCGCATACCTCGCGGCCCACCCGAACGCTAGGCAGGACGAGGTGATGAACAACGCCCTGCTTTCGCTAATCCCGGCGAACAGGAGGAGCGCGGCGATGCAGCTGCTGCAGGTCGGCACCGCGGAGGTCGAGACCGGGGCGGCGGTGCAGGCACAGGCGAGGGAGAATGCGCGCAGAATCCTGCAGGGAAGGGAGAGGGGCCAGGAGCTCCTTGATTTCGTGGACGCGTCCCTTCCGAACGAGTCCGACAGGCTCAGCGCCTACAACTCCCTCATACAGTACTTCACGGCCAACCCGGACTTCGCGAACGCGGGCTACGAGCAGCTGAAGGCGCAGTTCATCTCCAGCCAGCTCGGCGCATACGCGGACCTCCGCTCTGCGGTGGAGACGTTCTTCACCGGGACAGAGCTCGATTCCGCGCTTTCCTACCTGATAAGGCTTACCAAGGAGGCGCTGGCCGAGCCGGGCGTGAGGACGAGGTCCTACACATACACCGCCCCGGGAGCGGCCACGAGGACAAGCATAACGGTCGCGCAGGAATCAGCGGTCGGAGACCTCCTCATAAGGCAGCTCGTCGGCGGAAACAGGGGCCTGCGCAACGACCTGGACGCCCTTTATATAGGCGAGCCGGCGAGGAGGAGGGGCGAGTTCGACACGAATAGGTTCCTCATGCTCCTGGACGCCGCGGTCTTCCTCAAAAACAACGCCGATGCCACATCGGACCAGCTCCACGAGCACTTCATCAACGAGTTCAACGCATTCTATCCCGGCCTGGACATGGAAACGGTCCTTCCCGAGAGGCAGTTCGACCTCGTGCTCGCGCTCCTCCCGATAAGGGACAACAGCGGCGCGATGCTCTCCGAATCCGCGATGCTGGAAACCGCGAACGGCCCGCAGTACTGGCAGTACAGGACAGCGGACTGGGTGAGGGCCCAGTACGAGGAGCTCAACGCCACGGAAAAGGCGAGGATGTTCTACCTCCTTCCCGAGGACATGCAGAGGGAATACTGGAACGGCATGAGCAGGAGGGAGCGCGACACGGTCTGGAGGGCAAGGGCGCCAACGGGCGACACCACCGGCCTCAGGGACACGATACGCGAATGGCAATCCTCCCACGCCTTCCTCAAGACAAGGGGAAGGTACCAGAGCTGGGAGGAATAGAACAATAAAAAGAGGCTGGGCGCCCCGGCTCAGCCCTCCCTTATCTTATACATTTTGATTTCCCCATTCGGGGTCTCGTACACCAAATCGAATCCAGGGAGGCTCCTGAGCACGAACGCATTATAGATGTTTGAGTCGTAGAACTTGCCCTTCCTGTCCTCCCACCCGTCCTTCAGCTCCCCGTTCTCCACCCATATCCTGTCGTGCGTGTAAAGGGCCGTGAATATCTGTATCCCGTTCGCGTCCGACCCATCGTAGGAAAGCATCGCCTTGTTCAGCTTCAGGTCGCCGTTCTCATATTTACTGTCCAGGTAATACGTGCCGGTTATGTTGGTCCCGTCCGCAAGCGAAACGGTCGCTACGCAGTACGTCGCCTCTGGCGTGAGCTGGCCCGTCCCAGAAGCGCCCGGCGTCCATTCCAGGGTGTAGCCCACCACGCCCTTCTTGCCGGTCAGCGAAGAGACCGTGCACTCCTGCCCCTGCGTCCCGGAGGGGACGTAAACCTGCTCCCACAGGTGCTCGAACTCGCAATAGGAGTCTCCCGGGTTCTGGTTCAGGTTGGTCTCGTTGTTCCTCGAGCAGGAGAGGTAGTTCAGGGCGCCGTATTTCCCTCCGAATGTCATCTTGCCGTCCGAGCGCATCTGCCCTAGGATTTCCTGGTCGAAGAACACGTATTTGGAATCGTGCGCGAGCATGAAGCCCTTCAGCTCCTCCGGGGTCCCGTAGAGGAATCCGCTCGCCACGTCCCCTATCATCTCCAGCGAGGCGTGCTCGTTCCTGAGCACGGTGTTCCTCTGCGCAAAATAATTCGTCCAGTGGCCGTAGTCCCACCAGGAGGTGAAGCGCGCGTCCTCCGGGGTGTTCCTGTTCATCCACTCCATCACGTCAACCCAGTAGTCGTCTATCCTCATCATGCACCTGTACTGGACCGAAATCGCCTCGTCCGCGCCTATGGAGGTCGGGTCGTTTATTATGGAAAACGCGCACACGTTCGGGTCGTATTGGTAGTTTATGCCCATGTTCGCGAATCCCACGGGGTCGCGCGACGCAAGGCAGATCGGGTCGCTGCTAACTCCCATCGGGTCGAACCGGGCGCACACTGCCCTCAGCTTCGCCTGCGCGCCCATCGGGTCGTCCTGGAACCTTTCCTGGAAGGATGTCGCGAGGAGGGATTTCCCCAGCCCGCCCACGGCGGTGAACTGGAAATAGGCGAACACCGACCCCAGGAGCACAAGCCCCATGAACGCGTATTTGAGCGTCCGTTCCCGCTCCTCTTCCTGCATCTTCTTCGTCCTCAGCTCCGCAACGTCAAATGCCTCTCCGAATACCACGCCCAGCGCCGCGGCGGTCGCGAAGCCCAGGTAAATGGTATACTTCGTCTTCAGCATCCCCACGATTGAAATGGGGAATATGAGCGCGAGGAAGAGCAGCGGAAGCCTCAGGTCCCTGAAGGTGATTTTCCTGTATAATGAGTGCACAACAGCCAAAATGGCGAAGAAGAAAACCACGAGCAGCATGCTGTTCGCCTTCTCCGTGTAGGCTATCCCGGCGCCGAAGGCGCTGTTCACGAACCACACGGCTATCCCCATGACCATGTTGACAAATGCGGAGGGTATGGCAAAAAGGAGCGCGAGCGCGCCGTCGAAAACCATCCCGGCGAAGCCGAGCGTGCCCTGGAACTCCGAGCCGGCAATCCCCTGCTCCGCGATGGTCTTGTGGAGCGGCGCGGTGAATTTCGCTATGCCCAGGGAGCCGCTTGCAAGGGAGGTTATCGCGGTTCCGATGGGGGTGAAGGCAACCACCGCAAGCCCGATAAGCAGGAGCCCGCCCAGCGCATACGTCGCGGCCTCGGGGTCGGCTATCCTCTCCCTGATGAGCTGGAGTGCCGCCGCAAAGGCGAGCACGCCGAAAAGCCCTAGCATCGCGCCTCCAAAAATCCCTCCCAGAACAAGAGCGCCCGAGGAATACGTCGCCATAAGGATGCTGGCCAGAACCGGCCCCACTGCGACCACGCCGTTCAGGATGAGGAAATCCCTGCCCTCCTCCTTCATGAGGAAGAGCATGAGCGCCTGCAGGGGTATGAATATTATGAGCGCGGCGTATATCACGACATAAGACGAGGATCCCGCCATGCATGCGAAGAACGCAAGCGAAGCGAGCCCTGCGAACGTCATGTCCTTCCTCTTAATCGCGAGCGCGTACATCGCGAAGAAGAACGCCAGCGCGAAGAATGCATAGGGCTGGATTTCGCTCTCGCCCGCCATCGTCTTCATCAGATACATGGGGATGAGGGAGAACACCGCGGCGGCCATTATGCCGAATTCCCTTTTGTACTCCGCGGAGATGAAGAGCGCGAAAAAGAAAACGGCGAGCGCCGCGAGCACGGGCGGGAAGCTTCCCGCAAGGTTGGAGAGCAGGTATTTCTCAACCGCCCCCCCGTGCGTATATAATTCGTATGCTATCGCCTCCGGGTACACCTTTAGCGGCACGGTCCGGTGGCTCACCTCCATCGGGTACCACGCCGTCCCGTCGTTGAGCGGCGCGCCGCCGTGCTCTATCACCAGGTGCGTCGCATACATGTAGAAATACGGGTCCAGCTCCATGAAGATTGGGCCGTAGGTCTGGAGCCTTATCCAGAAGCTCAGCACCATGAGCAGGGCGAGCGCGAGGGAGGCGAGCACGAGCCTCGGGTCCTTCGGGAGAACAATCTGCTCCCACGCCTTCTCCTTCACGAAAAGAGCAATCGCAATGATGTAGAACAGCCCCACGGATGCGAGCGCAATCCCGTATGAAAAGTTCACGCCGGCCAGGAAGAGCAGGAATGAAATCAGCGCTGGCACAATCATCCCGATGCCTAGCCCTATCGCCGCCTTGTCGAAGAGCGGCAGGTCCTTCCTTTTCAGCAGCCCCAACGAGAATATGGCGCCAGGGATGAAAAAGGCGATGAACATCACGAATAGCAAATAGAATGGATTAAACTCTATCATAAGAATTCCCCGAAGTGATTTGGAGGAAAAGGGTTAAAAAGCAGAGCAAATTCCCTACATGAACCTGTCAATCATGTCGTCGGGGACCGTGGCGCTCGAGGCCGCGACCATCTGCTGCATCGCGCCGGATGCGCTCGCCTGCCCGAAGAGGTTCGGGGACTTCACCCCGGTGACTATCGCGGTCACGCGCACCCCCTCCATATAGGATTCAGAGATCCTCGCGCCCATCTTCACGCTGGACTCCTCCGCGAATCCCGAGGAGACGCCCTCCCCTATCTGTATGGCCTCCCCGAGGGTGAGCCTCTGCCCTGCCTCTATGTGTATGAGCGCGCCCGTCGCGCCCTCGTAGTCCACATCCAGGAGCGGGTGCTGCAGCGTGTTCGCGACCGCGTTCTTCACGAAGTCGGAGCCAGTGCCCTCCCCGATGGAGATCATCGCCAGCCCGCCGTTCTTCATGACGCTCATCACGTCCGCATAATCAACGTTTATGAGGGACGGGAACACTATCGTGTCCGCAATGCCGCGGACCGCGCGTGCCGCCACCTCGTCCGCAAGCTCGAGCGCCCTGTTCAGGGGGAGGTTCGGCGCATATCCCAGCAGCCTGTTGTTGTCTATCACTATCACGGTGTCCGCCTCCCTCATGAACTCCGTGAGCCCCTCCCTGGCCTTCTTCACGCGCACGCGCTCTATGTTGAATGGGAAGGTGACCACGCCTATGACTATGGCGCCCTGCTCCTTCGCGATGCGGGAAAGTATGGGCGCGGAGCCCGTTCCGGTCCCGCCCCCCATGCCCGCCAGTATGAAAACTATCTCGTTCTCCCCGATCAGCTCGCGGAGCCTGTCCGCGTCCGCCTCGGCCGCCTTCCTCGCGACAACGGGGTCGCCGCCCGCGCCCAGCCCCCTGGTGATCTTGTAGCCGAGCACGTGCTTGTTGTGCGCCTCCGTTATCTTCAGGTGCTTCGCATCGGTGTTCACGGCCATGGTCTTGGCGCTCCTTATGCCCTGCTTGGTTATCCTGGAGACCGAGTTGCACCCTGCGCCCCCGGCGCCTATGACCAGTATGCGAACATCGTGCGGCTCCTTTGCGCCCGCCGGCACGGAAACAGAACCAGCCTTCCTCCCCTCCTCCACAACTTCCTTCACGAGGTCGAGCATATGAGCACCGCTATTAATTGCGGGATTAGATTTATAATTGTTGCAAAACGCGGAAAATTAGAAACAAAAATAAGAAGAAGGGGGCCCCGAAGGCCCCCGTTGCCAAAACTTCAGCCAAGCATGTCCAGGTCCCCGCTGAAGGACGGGAATCCGGATTCCTGCGGCTCGTTCATTGCGGTAGAGCCGATTATGGACGCGCCCTTCACGCCGGTCACGATGGCCACTATCTCCAGCTTGCCGTCGTAGTTCTGCATGATCCTGGCGCCCCACTTCACGTTGGCCTCCGGGTCCATCTTCTCGGTGATGATCTCCCCCGCCTTTATCGCGTCACCGAGGGACAGGTCCGCGCCTCCGGAAATGTGGATGAGCGCACCCCTCGCGCCCTCGAAGTCGACGTCGAGCAGCCTGTTCTTTATCACCGCCTCGGACGCCGCGGTCACCTTGTCGGTGCCCTTGCCTTCTCCGACCGCGATGAAGCCCACTCCGCCTCCCTGCATGATGGACCTCACATCCGCGAAGTCTATGTTGATGAGGGAAGGCTGGGTAATCGTCCAGACGAGGCCCGAAATGGCCCTTGCGAGGATCTCATCCGCCACCGCGAACGCCTCGGTCATCGGAAGGTTCGGCACCAACTGGACGAGCCTGTTGTTGTCGATTATGATGACGGAGTCGCAGTACTGCCTGAGCTTGTTTATGCTCTCGTCGGCCTTCTTCCGCCTCGCCCTTTCCAGCGCGAACGGGTAGGTGACCATCGCCACGGTGATGGCGCCCTGCTCCTTCGCGATCTGCGCGGTGATCGGCGCGGCGCCGCCTCCGGTTCCGCCCCCCATGCCTCCGCAGATGAACACGAGGTGCGCGCCTTCGAGCTCCTTTTCGATGAGCGCGCGGTCCACTTCCGCGGCCTTCGCGCCCATCTCCGGGTAGCCCCCTGCGCCCAGGCCCTTCGTGATGCTCTTTCCGATGAGCACCTTCTTGGACCTCTCGTGTATCTGGTTAAGGTGCTGCTTGTCGGTGTTTATCGCGACCAGCTCGGTCCCCTTAACCCCGGTCTTTATGAGCCGGTTTATGGTGTTGTTTCCAGCACCCCCCACTCCGACAGTCACTATTTTTATGCTCTCGGAGCTCATGTCCTCAGTTTCCGCCTGCTTAGGGGCGGACTCTCCCACGACAGATTTTATAAGGTCGTCCATATATACTCACCTTGTGGAAAAAATCGCGTTCCAAATGTTTAAATAGTTTCAATTTTACGACGTGCATTCTTTCAACACATTTTTTTACTCCCGTCCACTTTTTCCAGCCGCACCGAAGATAAGCATATAAATGTATTTACTGTATGCATTTACATGGTCCGCGTAATAACCATCCGCGATGACGTTTACGCGCAGCTCAGCGACCTGAAGACCAAGAACAACATGAGCTTCAGCGAGGCGATCGACCATCTTCTCAAGGAAAACAACGTGCGCAAGAAAGGATTGCTCGATTTTGTCGGCGTCATAAGCGAGGGGGACATAGACCGCAGCGCGTCACTGTTCGCGAAAAAGGGTTGGAAGCATGACGAAGATATGCCTTGACACTGACATGGTGCTGGATTTCCTGAAGGGCCACAAGGCCGCGGTGGCGAAAATCCGACACTATGTGGACCATGACGAGCTCTCCATCACCTCGCTCACTTTTTTCGAGCTTGCGTCCGCGGTGAAGAAAAAGGGGAGGGTTCTCCCCATACTGGACAACCTAACATTGCTCCCCTTCGAAAAGAAGGCCGCGCTCCGGGCCAACAACATACACGAGTCCCTCCAGAAACAGAAAATGGAGATAGGGATGAGGGAGCTCATCAACTCCGCCATCTGCATAGAGAACGAGGCGTGGCTCTGCACCAAGAACCGCTCTGCCTACGACGGAGTGGGCGACCTCAGGTTCATCTGATTTTCCGCAAGACCGCATTGTTTAAAAAGCACTTATATACATTAATATACACATGTCACGTTTAACCGTTGTACCGGACAGCCCCGGAGCGGGCGCCCCGGAGGCGGCAGGGAAGAGGATTGCAGGGGAGCTGAGGTCCTTCCGTTCCGCGCTGAGGGTGATCGACCGCCTGGAGGCGGACAGGGCCGCAGCCGCCTGGAAGGCAAGGCAGCGGGCATTCGGCGAGCTTCGCGGCATGATAAACAACGGGCCTGCGGACAGGAGGGTGATGGCGATTGATGCGGTCGCAGAAGTATCTAAGGAAGGCGACCTCAGGGCCTTTGTGGAGCTCGCTGTGCCAGTCATTTGCGGAATAGACCGGTCCATGGACCATGATGAGAAGCGGGCGATAACAGAGCTTTTGGCTGCGGTTTCCGGTGCCCCGGACGATATGGTTTCCGCAAGCGGTTTTGAGGCAGGCGTCAGGGCGAGGCTGGCGGATCTTGCGGCGAGGTTCCAGGTTTTCCTCTTCGCAAACGATTTTTTCCTTGAGGCGAAAACCGGGCTTTTCGAATCCGCGTCGCGCTCCCTGATGAAGGCAAACCCGGAGAGGGCGCTCAGGTTTCTGCTGAAACAGCTAAATGAGCTCAATTGCGAATGCGGGCGGTATCTTTCATCCAAGTCAGTTGCCGAGGAATTAGAAGGGGACAAAATGAGGTCAAGGGCAGAATGGCTGGATGCCGCAACAAGGATGGTGAAAGAGACGCCCGCCATCTCGCCCGTTTTTGCCGATGCAGTGAAGAGGGACGGCGATGCGTTCAAGGCGGATGTAGAGAGGCGCAAGGAAATGGCGGAAGAGATGGCCAAAGTCAACCCGATGGCGCGGCTGGTTCAGCTGAGCTCAATGATAAAGCTCGTTGGAGAGGCGCAGGCGAGCATGGAAACGATTGATATTTTAGACGCCAGGGAAGCCCACAACGCACTAGCCAATGCGCGTGCGCTCATGAAAGAACTCAACGCCTAATCTTTCCTATAGTAAACAAATCCGGCAAGCGCGAGCACTGCCAATAGCATCCCCGCAGGCGCTCCGCACTGCTGCTCCACCTCACCGCACGCAATCGCGGCGCTCTTCGTGCACTGGTCGGCCGCGGTGTAGCACACCCCCACAGAGCCCTCCTGGCAGTCCGCCCTGTCGTCGCCGCTGGAATACTGGGCTACGCAGGAAGAAAGCTCAGAAGCGCACGCGTCCACCTGCGGGCACTGGCCTGCCGCGTACTTCGTGCTCATTATCGGATAAGAAGTGCTGGTGCAGGTTATCCCGGAATTTTTGTATCCATCCGAGCAGCTCCTGTCCATTTTCCCATTAGCGTCGAAAGAGCAGGAGGCGCAGGATTTCCTGTACGCATCCGCGGCGCATCCCGCGAAGGAGGCGCCGACCATCAATCCAAACAGCATAAGCACAAATATCTTTTTCATGCACTCACTTCCTTGTACATCTCTTTTATTTCTTTCGTTGTGGTCACATCGTACGGCCCCTTATCGTCCCTTAAGCGTACCAACCTCGGGAACCGCAATGCAAACCCTTTCCCCTCTTCTTCCCCGCAGGTGTGCACAGGGGATTTGGTAATATTATCATAAGCTATTTCCACAACTATTTTCGGCTTAACCCAGAAATCCGGCTCCATCTTGTAATCCAAATCCGCGGGGGCGTTCTTCGTCCTCATCTTTCCAAGCTCCTCTGCGAACTTCCCCATCTCCTCTTCCGTGAAGCCGCTCCCAACTTTTGCAATCGTCTCAAATCTCTCCTTCTTCTCATTATAGACCGCAACCAGCAGCCCTCCAAATCCGAATTCCGTCCTCGCGCCCTTCCCCCTGTAATATCCTACTATGAGCGCATCCACGGTATCCATCGTCTTCCCGTAGGATTTCTTCAGCTTTATCCAGGCGAATTTCCTCTTCCCGGCG